>CACZRU010000047.1 GCA_902783605.1 uncultured Lachnospiraceae bacterium | reverse complement strand
TGGTATTATAAATTAGGGGTGTGTATATTGATCGTCTTGTAAAAGAAGGTATGATTATGGGTGTAAAAAATTTTGAATTTCAAGTTGAAGCCAAAACGGACAATCTTGATGAGGTTATGAATTTTGTAGGAACTCACCTCGATGAAATAGATTGTCCTTTTAAAGTTAGGATGCAGATTGATATCGCTGTTGAAGAGATATTTGTTAATATCGCCAGCTATGCTTATTCACCTGGGAGTGGTGATGCAACTATAAAATTAGAGATAGATGATGATCCTGAGCTTGTTAAAATTATATTTATTGACAGTGGTGTTCCATATGATCCGTTAAAAAAACGAGATCCAGATATAACTCTTTCTGCAGATGAAAGGGCTATCGGCGGTCTTGGTATTTTTATGGTCAAGAAAAGTATGGATGATATGTTCTATGAATATAAGGATGAGCAGAACATGCTGACCATTATTAAAAAACTAAATTGATTCAATTCTTGTGAAAAGCATAATATGAAATCAAAATATTATTTTGAAATATCTTTATTATTCCATTAAATAAATATATATTTTATATGCAACATATGAGGAGGTTTATTGTGTTAAATATTGAGAAAAAATCAGAAGGTAAAAATCTTGAATTTGTGCTTACAGGAAGGCTTGATACAACCACTGCACCTGAACTCGAAACAGAAGTCAAAAGCAGTATTGAAGGTATAGAAAGTGTGGTTTTTGACTTTACAGATCTTGAGTATATTTCATCAGCTGGTCTTAGAGTTCTTCTTACTACACAAAAAACTATGAATAAGCAGGGAACCATGGTGGTTAAAAATTGTTCAAGTGAAATTATGGAGATTTTTGATGTTACAGGATTCTCTGATATTCTTACCATAGAATAAGTTAGAATAAGTTGAATATATAGACCGCAAAGGAGAACCATGTGTCATGAAGAGGAAACATGGAACAAAAGGACTAGCTTTTTTATTTGCGTTAATTTTTGCTGTGTTCTATTTTTTGGGTTCAATCAACACCAGCATAAAAACAGTAAATGCAGAAGAAAATCAGGAGACTGAAAATAGCTCCTCACAGTCATCAGATACAGTCAGCTGGCAGGATTATAATGGGAAGAAGATAGGTGTTCTTACTGGAACACTTATGGAAGATGCTGCAAAAACATATTTTCCGGATAGTGAATACTTATATTTCAATAGCTATCCGGATTGTAATGCTGCTTTACTTGCTGGTAAGATAGATGCTTATCTTGGTGATGAACCAGGACTTAAAACTGTTCATGCTGAGCAGCCTAAGATTGACTATATTCATGAAAGGATTACTAATCAGGAATATAGCTTTGCATTTAGGAAGAATGATCCTGACAGCGCAGCGCTCTGTGCTGAATTAAATGCATTTCTAAAAAAAATAAATGACGATGGTACTCTTCAGGAAATAGATGATATATGGTTCGGGGTTGATGAATCTAAGAAAGTTGTCAATATGGATGACCTGACCGGCGAAAATGGAACCATTAAGGTTATAACAACATCTACAGATATGCCATTTTCCTATATCAAGGATGGAAAGAATGTTGGATATGATATTGATCTTGTTGTAAGATTCTGCAGAGATAGAGGCTACAAACTTGAGCTGGGGGATGTTGATTTTTCTGGTCGAATCCCAGCAATCCAGTCTGGAAAATATGATTTTACTACTGATATGAATGTTACACCGGAGAGACAGGAGGAGGTGCTTTTCTCTAATCCTACCAGTTCCGGTGGTATTGTTCTTGCAGTTCTTGCTGATGATCTGGCAGGAACCAGCAGTGGCTCTTCAGATTATTCATCAAACGATTCTCAGGTGGGATCCGCTCCTGAATTTTCAAATTTTGAAGAATTAAATGGCAAGACAATTTCAATGCTTACGGGCGCTCCTTTTGAGGATATGATTTCTTCAAAAGTTTCAAATGTAAAAGAATTTACATATTATACATCTGTGGCTGATATGATGCTGGGGGTTAAATCTCATAAGACTGATGCTGGGCTTATGAATAATGCAGTTGCAGAACTTGCTGTAAATAAGGATTCAGAACTTGCATTATTCCCAGAAAATCTTGGTGAGACTTCTTTTGGAATTGCATTTACGAAGGGTTATGATCAGCTGGGTGACTGGCAGGCGGCTTATGATAAAATTCCTCAGGAGACCAAGGATGATCTCTGGAAGAAGTGGACAGGTTCTGATGACAGTATTAAGACTATTCCTGAACAGGATTGGCCGGGTAAAGCAGGTACAGTAAATGTTGCTGCCTGCGACACGCTTGAACCTATGAGCTATGTGGGCCAGGGCGGACAGCTTATTGGTTTTGATGTTGAGATGATTCTTCTTATGGCTAAGGAGATGGATGTTCATGTTGAATTCACAGGAATGGATTTTGCTGCGGCTCTTGCATCAGTAGAATCTGGAAAGTCTGATATGGCTTGTGGTTCAATTGTTGTTACTGAGGAGAGAAAAGAGAAGATGGATTTTGTAGAGTATTATCCAGCTGCTTTTGTTCTTATTGTTCGAGCAGGTGGAGAAAATGCTCCGGATACTACCTTCTTTGGTGGTTTAAAGTCCAGCTTTAATAAAACTTTTGTTCGCGAGGATAGATATAAGCTCTTTATATCTGGTATTCTTACAACGATACTTATTACTGTTCTATCAATCATATTTGGAACTGTTCTCGGTTTTTTCGTATATATGTTATGTCGTAATGGAAATAAAGTGGCAAATGGTTTTGCCAAGGTTTTTGTATGGCTTATACAAGGAATGCCGGTTGTAGTTCTTCTAATGATTCTGTATTATATCATTTTCGCTAAGTCTGAGATATCCGGTGCTGCGGTATCGGTTATTGCTTTTACCCTTGTATTTGGTTCGGGGGTATTTGGCATGCTTAAGTCTGGTGTAGGTGCAATTGATAAAGGCCAGACGGAAGCAGCGTATGCTTTAGGGTATAGTGATCTTAAAGCATTTTTCCGTATAATATTTCCACAGGCTGTTCCTCATTTTCTTCCTGCATATAAGGGAGAGGTTGTTTCTCTTGTAAAAGCCACAGCTATTGTGGGATATATTGCAGTTCAGGATCTTACTAAGATGGGGGATATAGTTAGAGGACGTACATATGAGGCTTTCTTCCCGCTTATTGCAGTGGCTGTTATATATTTTGTTCTTGGCGCGCTTCTGACATTTATAGTTAGTAAGATTGAGGTTAGTATTAATCCAAAGAGACGCAGGAAAGAAAAAATTCTTAAGGGGGTTAAGACTGATGATAGAGATTAAAAATCTAAAAAAGGCATATAAAGATGTGACCCCATTAAAGGATGTGACAGTAACTATAAATGATGGTGATGTTATTTCTGTAATTGGTCCTTCAGGAACAGGTAAATCCACATTTCTTAGATGTATAAATCAACTGGAAAAGCCTACATCTGGACAGATTATCTTTAATGGTGATGATATTACTGCAAAGGGAACTGATATTAAAAAAATTAGACAGAAGATGGGAATGGTTTTTCAATCATTTAATCTTTTCGGCCACTTGACAGTAATTGAAAATTTGATGCTTGCACCAATGGATCTTCTAGGTAAGAGTAAACAGGAAGCATATGATACTGGTATGGAATATCTGCAAAGAGTAGGACTGGCAGATAAGGTTTTATCATATCCTGATGAACTTTCTGGTGGACAGAAGCAGAGGGTGGCAATAGCCAGAGCTCTATGTATGGATCCGGAAGTGATTCTCCTGGATGAACCTACAAGTGCGCTTGATCCAACAATGGTATCTGAGGTGCAGGCAGTTATAAGGGAGCTGGCAAAGAGTGGCAAGACCATGATGATAGTAACTCATGAAATGTCATTTGCAAGAGCTATTTCTAACCGGGTTTTCTATATGGATGAGGGTGGAATCTATGAGGATGGCAGTCCTGAGGATATATTTGATAATCCTAAGAAGGAACTTACGAGAGTATTTATCAGAAAGCTTAAAGTATTTGAAGAATTGATCGATAGTAAAGATTTTGATTTCTATGGATTTGATGCAAGGCTTGAACAGTACTTTCTTCAAAATGATGTTTCTTCTTCCGACAAAAATCATATTCGTCTTATCATAGAGGAAACTGTTCAGCAGATTCTTTTTTCAAAATTCAAAAAGCCTTTTATTAGAATTAAAGCAGAGTATTCCATGCAGGATGAAAGCTGTACAGTAACAATAAATTATAAGGGGGAGAAGTTCGATATTAATGATACTGATAATGTTCTTTCTCTTAAGATAATTCAGAATCTAAGTGAATCTCTTGAATACAGCTATGACCGTGATTCTGAAGAACCTAACCATATAAGAATAAAGGTTGGGAAGCGTTAGTTATTCTTATATTTATTATAATAATTAATAGTCATTGAAAAGAGGACTGTTACATGGAATTTAGTCTTAGTTTAGGTGATATGATAAATGTTATGTTCATTGCTGCCGGAATTGGAATCTGTGGCATGAGCATAATGCATGTCAGCTCTGGTGTTCATATACAGCTGGAAGTTAAGAAATATTTTCAGCTGTTTTTTGGGCTGATTCTTATCTATATCAGTATGCATCTTACCAGAATGATGATACAGGGAAATGAGGGATTCGGTGTTTTTGTCGGGATAAAGATAGTGACATTTATTGAGTTCCTTGTTTCAGGTTTTATGATATATCTGCTTTCCCTGCTGATACTTTTTATAGCTAATCCCGGAAAGATGGGAAGAGTTATAAATATAGTTTTTCTTATAATACTTGCAATTCATACACTTGGACTGATTGTAGCTCAGTTTACAAATTTTTATTATTATTTTGATGCATTTAATGTTTATCATCGTAATCGTGGATATGTAATGTCTAATATGATGCATATCCTGATGATATGTCAAAATATATTCCTGCTAATCCGTTACAGGGATAAATTTAATGCCAGAGTAGCATCTGCTTTTTGGTTTTATATGGTGGCACCTCTTTTTGCAATATTTGTTCAGATCTTTGTTCCGGATGTACAGTTTATAATTCTCGCCACTGTTATAGCTGCTGTCTATCTATATTATGTTATAACTAAACGACAGAGGGAAAGGTATGAATTGCAGCAGGAAGAAACTGCCCGACTAGATACTGAGCTTACAATGGCTACCAGGATACAGGCGGAAACATTACCGAATATATTTCCTGCATTTCCTGACAGGGAAGACTTTAATATTTATGCTACAATGAATCCAGCCAAAGAAGTTGGGGGAGATTTTTATGATTTTTTCTTGATTGATGATACTCATCTCGGTATTGTTATGGCGGATGTTTCGGGAAAAGGAGTCCCTGCGGCTCTCTTTATGATGGTTTCAAAGATTCTTGTTCAGAATTATGCTATGATGGGGCTCAGTCCTAGGGAAGTGTTGGAAGCTGTAAATCGACAGATATGTGCCAATAATCCAGAAGAAATGTTTGTAACAGTATGGTTTGGATGTCTTGATCTGGAAACGGGTATACTTCAGGCATCAAATGCAGGACATGAATATCCAGTTCTTAAAAATCCAGATGGTGAATTTGAGATGGTTAAGGATAAGCACGGGCTTGTTATAGGCGGTATGGACAATGTGAAGTATTCACAGTATGAGCTTAAGATGGAACCAGGGGCAAAGTTATTTCTATACACAGATGGTATTCCAGAAGCAACAAATTCTTCAAATGAATTATTCGGCACAGACAGAATGGTTGATGCTCTTCGTATTGTGGAGAATGATGATCCAGAGGATATACTTGGTGTTGTAAAGGCTGCTGTTGAAGATTTTGTAAAAGAAGCTCCGCAATTTGATGATCTTACGATGCTTTGTCTCGAGTATAATGGTCCTTTGAGGTGATGCTTTGAAGTGATGCTTTG
>CACZRU010000046.1 GCA_902783605.1 uncultured Lachnospiraceae bacterium | reverse complement strand
GCAGATGGATTCCTGAATCTGACTCTTATATCATCAATCTTTACTGCATAGGTCTGCAGAGTCCTGATCACATCTATATCAGGATCATTTGAAAAAAGCTCTGCCCTTGCATACTCCTCAAATTCATCCAGATTATGCTTTATCTCTTCATCACTTGCTCCCTTCGGAGTATATATGCCCGTTATATATGCGACACTTCCCAATGTAAATTTTTTCGCCTTTAGCGGTTCCCCATTTCTATCAAGCATTGAATATGGAAACTTACTATAGTTTGCAGGTCCAATATATTTAAGTTTCAAATGAGACAAGTAGCCTGTAAAAAATCTCTTATTAAGTTCAACCTCCAGCCCCTTGGTTATAAGCAGACACACACCAGAATAATCCACAACATCCTCCATGCTTGTGAATTGGTTGAACATCATTTTGGAGGATATCAGAAATGACTTTGACGAATCATCCAGCTTATCCCATGCATTTTCTCCAAATGAAGCTTTTAGATTTGTCAACGCATTTTCATAAGCCTTCTGGTTCATTCGCTCATCTATAGTATTGACTATATTCTCTGTACACTCCTCCGAAAAAACCTGAATCAATCGCTCAATCTCATCACTGGATTCAGCCATTTCTATCTGTTTTTCAACCAAGGACTGATAACCACTTATCTTGTCATTTATTTGTTCTACCTTTTCCTGAATATCATCCAGCTGTCCCTTAATATCCTTTTGACCCTTTAGAAGCATGTCCAGTTTTTCATTCATTGAAACCGCATTTTCAATCAGTATATTCTGATTTTCATTTGCAAGCATCATACTAATATTTCGGTCTATATCGTAAAATGTCGAAAGAATTCCTTCAGACTCATACTCCTTGTATAATTCATCGGTCTCAATAAGAAACCAGTTTATCACCGATTTGAAAAAAGAAAAGAATACCGCAAGAGTTTCACGATCAACCTCGCACGCATGAGCCACGCTGTTTCGAGTCATTCTCATCTTTTTAAGCAGCTCAATACATTGAGGAGTATATGCATCACTCATATTATTTATTGCATATGAAACCGGTGGAAGGAATCTGCCATCACCAATTGTCGGAATTCCACGGTCACTCATTTCCACGCCTTTATCCATCAGCGACACAACCAGCGCCCTCTCTACAACCCAGAACGCACTCATACTCCAAACCTTAAGATCTACAAAAGCCTTATCGCCACTATTTAAATACTTTGAATTATAGTCCGATAAATGGTTGGAAAACTTATTTATCTCACCCTTAAAATCTTCTATAGCATTTTCCTTAGTATACATATGCACTCCTCTCCACCTGCCAACAAGAACATTCTCTGCAGGCGTGCCCTATCACTGCATCTTTTGAACATTCAGCCCATACAACAGATACTTCATAATATCACTAACATTTTGTTTGTTCTGTCCCCAATCAAATATCTGAGTCGGCATAGCACATTCTGACTTAACCTCCACAACCGTCTGCTGATTATTATATGGATACATATTCACAGTAATATTTTCACCCCAGGAAAACCATGACATACTATGTCCCATTCGAAATAGTACACCACCTTTGTCATCTGGTATTTCCATTTTTATATTAAATCCCTGTACACTTCTTAATCTTTCTACAAGATACATCAACTGTCCTGTAACTAAAACCTTGTCAGATGCTTTCGCTCCCATTTTTTTGCTCCTTTTACCTTTATTTTATCATAATTTTTCATAAGTACCTTTCATAAGTACTTTTTACACTTATATCCTCATATCTTCAAGAATAAGCTTAAGCTTCTTATATGTTCCAAGCATATAATCCATGCAGGCTTCTGCCTTAACTATATCAAGTGCATTTCTATGTGCCGATGGGTTCCGATAATCTATACGAATTATCTCAATACACTTTACAATCTCCAGAAGTTTTTTCTCCCGCTCTTCCTTGGATATTCCCTCTTTATAGAGATAGTCTCTCGCATATCTCCTTATTCTATTATAAGACTTCCAGTTCATCACTTTTCCATCTTTATTCTTCCCTATTACAAACCTTACTGTGCCAAGTGTAAAATACTTTTTATCTATCACTTCCGGTTTATACTTATTCAGCATATCCTTCGGCCATTTATCCACATTTTCTGGAAGGGGGTATTGCTCCTGCAGATATTCTGCATATCTGGTATAAAATCTCTTGGATATTTCTTCGTCCATGGTTTTGGTAAGCAGCAGACAAACACCCGAAAAATCTAGTTCATCTCTATTTTCCATTTCAATCATTGTTTCAAAATTTACTTTAGCCGTTACCAAATATGTTTTGGACTCATCAGAAAGCTTATTCCAAACATCAGTTGTGAGTATTTCCTCAAGCTCATTTTCAGCTTGTTCTTTGTTTGATACTTTGATTATATCTTTTGTAATCCTAACGACGCACTCCACAACTGCATCTTCAAAGTAAGATATCACTTCCTCATTTACCATAGCTGACAACTGTATTAGCACATTCAACTTGATATTTCCTAGGTAGCAGCTTCAATTCTCCGTTCATAGATTTCCCCAATATTT
>CACZRU010000045.1 GCA_902783605.1 uncultured Lachnospiraceae bacterium | reverse complement strand
TTTTGTTGTTCCAAATGGTGGAAGTCTTCAGATGTTCGGAGTGGAAATACATGCAAACATTCTGCAGTCGTATCTTCAGGGCAGATTCGCTATTGAAGGAAATCCACTTATTTATGGACTGATTATGGCTGTTCTGGCTATGTTACTCAGCGTTCTCTTCAGAATATTGAGACCTTGGCAGTCACTTATTATTATAGTTGCTTCAATTATAGGTGAAGCTTTGATACTTACTGCTATAAACAATAACGGCCATGCCTTCACTATCATTTATTTTCCAATAATACTAGTGATAGCTTATATTGGAAATCTTGCTAAGGAATATATCCTTGAGAAGGCAAGAAAAAAGAAGGTGCTTGATGCTTTCAGTAAGTATGTGGCACCACAGATAATAGATGAAATCTCCAAGGGCGGAGACTTCCAGATAAAACTTGGTGGTGAGAACAGGGATATTGCAGTTCTCTTTGTTGATATTAGAGGATTTACAACAATGTCTGAGGCACTGGAACCTGAACAGGTGGTGGAGATACTAAATGAGTATCTTGCCCTCACAACTAAATCTATCTTTGATAACTCCGGTACTCTGGATAAATTCGTGGGTGATGCGACTATGGCAGTGTTTAATTCTCCATTTGACCTGGAGGACTATGAGTTTAAGGCTGTGTGTGCAGCTATGGATATAGTAAATGGCGGAAGAGAACTGGAGAAGGTTCTGCTTGAGAAGTATGGCAGGAGCGTAGGCTTTGGCGTGGGCGTAAATGTTGGCCCTGCAGTCGTAGGAAATATTGGTTGTGAATTCCGAATGGACTTTACAGCCATAGGCGATACAGTAAATACAGCGGCAAGACTTGAGGCAAATGCCAAGAAGGGACAGGTGCTGATAAGTGATGTGCTGTATGAAAGAGTTAAGGACCGTGTTGAGGTTAAGGATATTGGTGAGATACCTCTCAAGGGCAAGAGTAAAGGTGTATTCGTATATGAAGTGACGGAGGTGCATAGATAATGCTTAAATTCCTTGGAAGAGGCGCTGGTTTCTCCGACGAGCATAACGGTGCCTGTTTCGGACAAGACGGGAAGCTGATACTTCTGGACTGTCCTCTTGTTTCATTTATAAAGCTCAAAAATACAGGGCTGGAATCGATATTTAATTCCTGCTCAGGAGATAATGATTCTATTAAACAGAATAATGCAGAGTGTGTTGATGAGTTGATCATCGCAATAACGCATACTCACAGCGATCATATAGGCGGACTTGCGCTTACAATTCACTATGCTACATTTGTATGGCATATAAATGTGACGGTGATCGCACCTTCAGAAGAGGTTAAGGATAACCTGAAATATATGTTTGATAACATGGATGGCTGCAACACTAAAACCTACAGGCTTGTAACTGCAGATGAGTATATTAAAGAACATGATCAGAAATATGTTTATGAAGATAATAATGATCCAATAACTGATAGTACAGGTGAATCTGTATCAGCAAACTGGCTGAGAGCTGCGATATTGACAACTCATGTTCCAGAGCTTGAAGGGAAGTGCTTTGGATACAGCATGATCATAGATGGGAAGAGAGTTATATACACAGGAGATACGAATTCCCTGAATGCCTTTCTTCCTTATATAGAAAACAATATAGAAAACAATATAGAAAAAAATATGGAAAACAATACAGAAAACAATACCATTTTGTATACGGAGTGTTCTTCCATAGAATCGGGCGTTCATATGTTTGTTGATGAACTTTTGAAATTAGAATCATATTTAAAGAAAAATGGAGTTAAGGTATATCTGATGCATCTTGATAATGTAGAAATGATAACAGAAAAAATAAAAGATTCGTCTTTTGAACTGGCACCATATTGTGATATACTAGGAAAGTAACAGTATATTTTTTCATACCCAAGCATCAAAGGGGGATATATGAATCTTAATATTAATATAGAAGAGAATACACTTAAACAGATATACGATATAAGCGCAAAGCTTTATAATGAGATGTGTACTGACAAGGAAAAGGACCACGGTGCAATCTTTGAGTATATGACGGAACTGGGCAGAACTATGGCTGACGCAGACAGAGCCAGCTTCTGGAAATGGGACAGACATAAGCATGAGCTTTGGACTACATCTGCTACAGGAGTAGACAAGATCGTTATTCCTGATAACACAGGTCTTGTAGGAAGAGCGCTTAAGCTTGGACAGATAGTTGTGACCAATGACCCATACAATGATCCTGACTTCAATAAGGATGTTGACTGGATGACAGGATATACCACAAAGTCTGTTCTGGTTATGCCGGTTGCCAACATAAATGGTGAGTTCATCGGTGCATTTCAGATTATCAACAAGAATGGCGATGGTGGATTTGACGAGAAAGAGGATGTAAGAAAGCTTTCCATGGCGGCTCTGGTGTGTGGACTTGCTATGGAGTCAGAAACTTTCTTCGAGGAGTCTCATCATGATAAGCTTACTAAGCTGAAAAATCGTATGGGCTTCTACAGTGATTTCTCTCGTAAATATAATAATGTTATTAACGATGGAAGAAACCTCAGTCTTTTTATCTGTGATATAGACAAGTTTAAGAGGGTAAATGATACCTATGGCCATAATGCTGGTGACGATGTACTTGCATTTGTAGCTTCACTTCTTGAAGGTGCATGTTCTGAAAATGAATCAGTTTACCGCTGGGGTGGTGAAGAATTCATCATGATGATGCCGGACACAGATCTTGAAGCAGCGGTAGCAAAAGCTGAAAAGCTTAGAGAGAACATCATGAAGTCTACTATAGAAGCGGATGGAAATGAGATAAAAGTAACAATGAGCTTTGGATGCAGACTCTTTGATAAGGAATTATCTATAGAAGATAATATTAGTAAAGCAGACGAGCATCTGTATACTGCTAAAGAAACAGGAAGAAATAAAGTAGTATATAAATAAAGCGATATTTAAAAAGAAGCATATATAAATAATATATATGTAGATATAATATTATAAATAAATATTTCCCCATCAGGTATATGACCTTATATGAGAATAGAGTGTACTCGCACCTGATGGGGTATCATTTTGTTAAATGACAAAAAAGCCCGAAATTTAATACAAAATATGTAAAGAAAACACTTGCATTACCTTGTAAGGTGTGTTAATATGTCTCTTGCTGTGACATTGATAGCGATGAATCGGAGATTGCTGTTGCAGGAACAGGTAACTTCGTGGAGCGAATGTCAAGATCTAGAATCTGGCGACAAGTCACTGTACCAATACCATCTAACAAGGGTTAGAGATGACGGATGTAAATCCGATTTTTTTAAGACAAAAATCGCGATACACCCGGGATAGTTGTACAGTCACCACTTGCTCAGCATTCAGAAAATGCTAAAAATAAGGAGGCGACTTTTTTTA
>CACZRU010000044.1 GCA_902783605.1 uncultured Lachnospiraceae bacterium | reverse complement strand
TTTATCATTTACAGGCTGTGGTTCCAGTTCTGGGGCACCAAGCAAATGGTACGAAGGTACTATAAACTATTATAAAGAAGGATTTGAAAATAACTGGGCAAATGAGTCTTCAGATTTCTATGTAGTGGATGAAATGAAGCAGCCAGGTAAGAAGTTTGGTTATCTTCTTATAGACCTTGATGGTGATGGAACCGAGGAACTGCTCATAGGTATTAACGATGGTGCTGAAGAAACTAAATTTACGGATCTTATAATCTGGCATAAGGATTTTGGGGCCTTTCGTTCATTTTGTGCCAGTGAAGACTATTACATATATATTTGTGATAATAACATTGTCAGGATGGATATGTGGTATGGCTCTCAAACAAAGTCAGAATATATGGAGTATGACTCGAGTAATAACTCATTTCCAGTCGTTGATGGTGGAGGAAAGCCAGGTAAGTTTGAGCTTACTCCTTTAAACTAAATACTGTTTCACTAACTAGTCTATTAATCGTCCTACTGTATTATTGTAATGCGGTAGGGCGATTTTTATATCATAAGTAATTGCGTTTGCAATTTTATAAATCACGAAATTATATCATTTTTTAAGAATTAAGAATCAATTAAGAATTAAAGAAGAAACAGGTTAAGACTTACTTTTGTAGTTGTTGTATATTAACATCAGAAAAAGAAAAATGTGTCACGAAATTAATCGCGAAATGAACCACGAAAGGAAAGGTGAATTAAATGAATAAAGAAGCCGTATTAACAGCAAAGGATTTATCAAAGACATTTTCAAATGAGTCAGTTCAGCAGCATGTACTGAAGAATCTGAACCTCAGTGTATATAAAGGTGACTTCACAGTGGTTATGGGAAACTCTGGATCAGGAAAGAGCACACTGCTGTATTCACTCTCAGGAATGGACAGACCTACACTTGGTACAATTACATACTTCGTGGATGAAGATAATAAAAAGCTTAAGTCAAAGAATGGAGACGGAATCGAAATATCAAAGTTCTCAAATGACAAGCTTGCACTATTTAGAAGAAATCACGCAGGATTCGTATTTCAGCAGAACTACTTGAATGACAGCATGAGTGCTCTGGATAATGTAATGGTCAGCGGGCTCCTTCGTACAAAGGATAGAAAGGCACTTGCATCACGAGCTAAGGACCTCCTGGAAAGAGTAGAGATAAGCCAGACGGATTACCGTAAGTTTCCAACCCAGTTATCTGGTGGACAGCAGCAGAGAGTCGCAGTGGTAAGAGGTGTGATCAATAAGCCTGAGGTTCTCTTTGCAGATGAGCCAACGGGAGCACTTAATTCACAGAACACAACAAATGTTCTGGATATCATGACAGATCTGAACAATCAGGGTCAGAGCATAGTGATGGTAACTCATACAGTAAAGGCTGCTGAAAGAGGTAACAGAATAATATATCTGGCTGATGGAGTTATCTCAGATGAATGTGATCTTGGACCATACCTTGGAGATTACAAGGATGAGTCAAATCCACATCAGCAGGAAGCTCTTGAGCGCCATCGCAAGCTAAAAGATTTTCTTCAGGAGCAAGGTTGGTAAAGGGCATAAATATTATATAGGAGAAACACTATGTATAAATTATTCGTAATAGCAAAAAATAATATGAAGAAGCAGAAGGGTGACATGGTTACATTTCTGATTCTCACCTTTATTGCAGCATTTCTTATCTTTGACTGCGCGTCAGCTATTTTGGGGATTGGCCGAGTGCTGGATGACAGATTTGAAGAGATAAATGGTGCTCATGTATTCCTATATTGTGGAGACAGTGACGAAGAAACTGCAGCTGCAGAAAAAGCATTTAAAGATAATGACGAAATTATAGAATATGAACAGACACCTGCAGTTCGTATTTTTGGAAAATACAGAAAAAAAGGTGAGAAGGACTTTATGGATTATACCTTTATTTCTGAAAGCTTTGATACAGAAAATAAAATTCAGAATGTTGATAGACCTGAAAAGGATTTAAAGGATGATGAAATTCTTCTTCCGTTAAACATGCAGGGAAGCTACTCAGAAGGCGATACATTACAGATTAAGCTTGATGATGATATATATGACTTAAGAGTTGCAGGGTTTATTGAGGATCCATATTTCTGTTCAACAATGAATATTACTGTTTACAGTGTAAATATTTCTCAGACAGTTCTGGATGAAATGTATGATGAACATCGTGGACTTGTTCAGTCTCTGATGGTACATAAGGGTCGTGTAGAAGAGAAGAAACTTGATTCAGAGGAAATAAATACTACAGACCTAGAAGCGGAAATCGGCGATGTTTTCAAAACTGAATTAGCAGAGGCACAAAAACAGAATCCTGAGACAGCATATCCAAATTATCTTCTTGCAAACTGGCAGATGATGAGGGGAGGTTCACAGTTTATTCCTATTATCGTAGTTGCAGTTATCCTGATGTTTGCAGTGCTTATACTTATTATAGCTATAGTGATTATATCCTTCAGTGTAAAGAACTTTATTCAGAAGAATATGAAGAGTACAGGAATATTAGAGGCAAGTGGATATACAGTTAAGGAACTTAGATGGGCACTAACAATTCAGATAGTTTTAGTAGGTCTTTTAGGAAGTCTTATAGGTATCGGAGTTGGGATGGCAACCTTTAACAGCTTTGGAAATATAATCAGCCTGGTTCTTGGACTTACATGGAATCAGCCTATAAATCTTGGATTAGCTACAATAACAGTCGTTTCTGTAGTGACTCTTATAGGCTTAGTTGCAAGAATAATCAGCAGAACATATAAGAAGATTACAGTTTTAGATGCACTTAGAGGTGGAATTACAACACATAACTTCAAAAAAAATTTCTTCTCATTTGAAGGTACACCACTTCCTATTTCAGTTACAATGGCACTTAAGGATACATTTGGCGGACTTGGAAGAAATATTCTTATGGTAGTTGTTTCGGCTATCCTTGCAATTTCAACACTTGCTGGATTTGGTATGCTGGAGAATTTCGGCAAGAATCCTGATGATATGATTCATATGTTTGGATTTGAGATGGCTACAGCTGTTGTCACAGATGATGATATGGGAACAGATTATGAGAAAGTATCTAAGGATCTGAGTTCAATTGATGGAGTTGAACAGGTGCTTACACTTACAGGAATTGACTTAACAGCTAAGAATGGTGATAAGGAAGAATCAATTTATACATATTTTTACGATGATGTAGACAATTCAGTTAATACAGTTCTTTTAGAGGGAAGATACCCGGAGAAGGATAATGAGATTCTGGTTACCCCAGCTGTAGTAGAAGATCTTGGTGTCAAGATTGGTGATGTGATCACTATTGAATATGCAGAAGAAGAAGCCGATTATATCATAGTCGGAACAAATCAGAGAATGGAACGAATGGGCCGAACAATTCTTATGACTATGGAGGGATCAAAGAGACTTATCTCAGGAGGACTCCAGTATCAGTATTATGTAAGTGCAAAAGATGGGGTATCATATGACAAGCTGGTAAAGGGGCTTGAGACTCTGGAGGATGAAAAAGATTACAGCTTCAGCAGTCAGGATTATAATAAGATGATGGCTTCAACAACCGATACACTTGGAATGTCAATGAAGCTCATATGTATCATAATAATAGTAATAACAGTTTTGGTAGTAATCTTTGTAGAGTCACTTGTTATCCGTGCAAAGATAAGCAGAGAGTGGCGTGGAATGGGAATCAGCAAGGCACTTGGACAGACAAGTGGAAATCTGATATCACAGATAATGCTTTCAAATATCCCAGCAATTCTTACAGGAACAATTCTTGGATCAATAGCAGCACCATTTGCAGGAAGCGGTATTTGTACAGCAGCATTTGCCCTCTTTGTTATGAAGAGTGTTTCCTTTGAGATTCCTTCATACTACATGCTTATTACGGTAGTAGGAATCGTTGGAATAGCAATTCTTACATCTGCATCTGCAGGACTTAAGGTAAGAGGACTTAAGCCAGTTGAGATGATTAATGAAGATTAATAATTATTATAAGTAATTAAGGTTTGGGATTATGGAGTCGAGGAATCTGGAGATGTATACCAGCTTCCTCGATTCTTGACTTGATTTACAACGCAGTGATACAATGACATAAACATCAAAAGTCACAAAATGAGGATAAAATATTGAGAGAAAACATAATTTTAATCGGTATGCCCGCATCAGGAAAGAGCACAGCCGGGGTTATTCTGGCGAAGCTTCTGGGGATGGACTTTGTGGATACCGATCTAATAATACAGAAGAAGGCTGGAAAAAAACTATCAGAAATAATTGAAGAAGACGGACTGGATGCATTCCTGAATTTAGAAAATGCTGTCTGCTGTGAGCTGAATCTAGAGAATACTGTGATAGCAACTGGAGGAAGCGTGGTTTATGGTCAGGGAGCTATGAAGCGTCTCAGGGAACTGGGAAAGGTGGTCTATCTGGAGATTGATTATGATACGCTGGAGAAGAGGCTGCATCATATGAAGCAGAGAGGCGTTGTTCTCCGTGAAGGACAGAGCAAGAGAGAGCTCTTTGATGAAAGAGTGGCACTTTATGAAAAGTATTCCGATATAAAGATAAATGAGACAGATAAAGGGGTTGAAGAAACAGTTCAAGAACTGGTGGAGGTTATAAATGCATTATAATTGCCTGATAGTTGATGATGAAGTTGAGCTGGCGAAAATGACAGCCGAATACTTCCAGATGTTTGATATAAAGACGCAGTATGTTGATTCAGCTGCGTCTTGTTTTGATTTTTTAAGCGAAAATGAGGTCGACCTAATTCTGCTGGATATTAATCTAGGGGATGGTTCTGGTTTTGAAGTCTGCAAAAAGGTGAGAGAGGATTTTCAGCTGCCGATTCTTTTTATTAGTGCCAGACAGAGTGATGATGATGTATTGGTGGCGCTCAGTATAGGTGGTGACGATTATATCAAGAAGCCGTATAGCCTCTCAGTTCTGCTTGCAAAGGTCAAGGTGAATTTGAAGAGAGTTGAACAGTTAAGGGAGCTTTCTGAAGCTGGCAGTACTTCTGGTGAAACAGTTATAGGTTCGAATGGCACTAATACAAATAGTGCTTCTGAAGATTCTGGCAATTCCGGAACTATTTCTGATTCAGGGAGTTCTGGTGGCGCTGAGTCTAGTGTTATTCGCCTGGATGAACCAACTATGTCTGTAATACTTCGAGAAGAAAGAATTAATCTGAAGGCCAAGGAGTTTGCTCTTCTTAAGTGCCTTTATGAACATAAGAATACTATTGTTACAAAGGATACTCTTTTTGAGGAGGTCTGGGGTGACACATTTTACTCGGACGGAACCCTCAATGTGCATATTAGAAAGCTTCGTGAGAAGCTGGAGCAGGATCCCAATAATCCTGAATTTATTAAGACAATCTGGGGTACAGGATATATCCTGGAAATAAAGTAATATATAAATAAAGAATTTTTAATTGATATATGAAACTAATTAAGAACATAACAATTGCATATACAGCTATAATGGCCGTAGCTCTGGTTGTAATACTTAGGCTAGTTAATGGATATGAAATAGCCATGACCAGTGTTGGTTCTTATTCGAACGATGAGCTGGAAATGTATAAAAAGGTCTGGGGTCAGATGCAATCCAATATTGAGACTGCTCAAAAGGATGTAATGATCTGCTGTTTGGGGTTCTGGGCTTTTGTCCTTGTTATAGGATATTTGTTTATCATTTTAGTTTACATAACACAAATCAAGCCTATCAAAGATATGCAGAGTGTTGCGACGGAAATATCAAAGGGAAATCTGGATGTTCCGCTACCAATGAGACGGGGGAATGTGTATGGCGGCTTTACTGAGAGTTTTGACCTTATGAGGGAAGAACTGAGGGCTTCCAAGGAGAGGGAGCTGGCGGCAGAGCTTGCAAAAAGAGAAATGATGGCAGAACTGAGTCATGATATAAAGACTCCAGTAGCGACGATTCAGGCGACCTGTGAAGTTATGGAGATGATTTATACAAAAAAACGAGAAGAATTACAGCAGGAATCTGACAATTATAATATGGGTAATAAGCTTCAGGAGGTCGACAGCACCCTTGAGAAGATAGGCTTCATATCCAATAAGGCTGACACTATTAATCAGCTGGTAGGAAATATGTTTAGGGCTACTATTGATGATATGGAGGAAATCAGGGTTGCTTCTGTGGAGGAAAATTCTCGAATTATCGAGGGCTTCTTCGATAACCTGAAGGAGTATGGAAATATAATCCTTGATAATCACATACCTGAATGTCTTGTATACATGGATAAGCTCCGGATGGAACAGGTGGTAGATAATATAGTGGGTAATTCTTATAAATATGCAGGAACAGACATCCATGTTTC
>CACZRU010000043.1 GCA_902783605.1 uncultured Lachnospiraceae bacterium | reverse complement strand
GTTAAATATTCAAAGGGCGATTTCTTCGCTGGTTAAACGGAGGTTATTATGAGTAAACAGATAGCAGTTCTGGGAATGGGACGATTTGGAAAAAGAATGGCACTTACACTTTCTGATCTGGGTGCTGATGTTATGGCAGTAGATGCTGATCCATCTGTTCTTGAGAAGATATCCAGTCAGGTATCATTTGCAATAGAAGCAGATCTTAAGAATGCTGAGTCCATAGCGGGAACAGGAATTGAGAATATGGATGTGGTTGTTGTTGCAATGGGTTCAGACCTGACAGCCAGCATCATGACAGTAATGGTTTCAAAGGAACTGGGGGTTCCATATGTTATGGCTAAGGCTGCGGATGAAAGAATGGGCGCAATCTTAGAGAAGGTTGGTGCCGACAGAGTTATCTATCCTGAGGAAGAAACTGGTGCCAGAATAGCAAGGACTCTTATGTCAGAAAGCTTTATGGATTACTTTGATATTGATAAGAACCTGTGTATGCTTGAAATGCATCCTAAGAAGGAATGGATCGGTAAGACTCTTGTAGAACTTAATCTTCGTAAAAACTATCATGCAAATATCGTTGCAATAAAAGACGAGACAGGAATGCATTCATTTGTAGATCCAAATAAGCCTTTGGAAGAGAAGAACGAACTTCTTGTTATTCTTGAGAAAGCAGATCTTGGTAAACTTCAGAAATAGCTTATTAAATAATAGTTTTTAATATTACCTATTATAAAAATTTTTATAATTTTTATAGTTGAAAGAAAGAAAAAAACAGTCCGGTCTTAAATTCTAAGGACCGGACTGTTTTGTTGTTTAAATATTTTTTTATTGTAATCTATTTGATTGTAAATATATTTAATGCTTTATTCTATGCTTTTTTCTTGATCTATTTCATCTGTGATAATCCACCGGCAGATACCAGTCCATCAAGCTTAACACCTGACTTGCAGAAAGGACAGTCGTGTGAATTATATGAAGCATAGCCCTCGATATCATTTGAATGGAATATTGAGTGGATATCATGACCGCGAACACTATCAACAGCTGAGAAGATAGCAGATATACCTGCGATGGTACCGCCATAATATTCGATACAGTCAATAGCCTGCTCTGTTGTCAGTCCTGTTGTAGCGGTAGCCAGAAGAACAAGAACATGTCTTTTGTTAATCATTGGAATAACATTATCCTTGAAGATAAGCTGTCCCATAGCATTGGTCTCAGGTGTGATAACATACATTGTTCCATGCTGATTCATAGACATAATACCTGACTCTGTAAGAGCATCTGCAAGGTATGCACCAACCACATCAGTTCCATCGATACAGATGATAGTATCCACAATAGTGGTTGCGAGGTATTCATGACTCATTGATTTAGCTACGGCCTTTGCTTCACTTGCTCTAGCCTTCAGAGTTGTAAGATCGATATAATAATTGATATGTGAAGAAGTGGTAGCAAAATGTCCCTGAGAAACCTTCAGGCTGATCAGATTATTGTATGGTGAATTAATTTTATAAGTCTGCATTTTTATCCCCCTTTATGTTGCGAAAAAATATGAGATTATTTTGTATATAAATTACATACAATAATTATTATAAAGATAATTACTATTTTTCTCAAGATAAAAGAAAAAAATAAGGGTGAAATAATATTTGTTAAGTGACAAGCAAGAGATATTTCTTTAAAATATAACTAGCTTCAAAATGTGCAAAGTGGATCTGTCCCAAAATGCACCTAATTGTATAGGAGGTACTGGCTATGCAATATAGAAAAGATAAATATGGAAACGATCTGTCAATACTGGGTTATGGCTGCATGCGTTTTTCAAAGAAAGGAAATGGTATTGATATCGATAAGGCAGAGAAGGAGATAATGGCTGCTTTTAAGGCAGGAGTGAATTACTATGATACAGCATATATTTATCCCGGAAGCGAGGCTGCACTTGGGGAGATAGTTGAGCGAAATAGAATTCGTGACAAGATAAATATTGCCACTAAGCTTCCTCAGTATCTGATCAAGAACAGTAAGGGGATAGATAAGTATTTTAACGAGGAGCTTTCCCGTCTCAGAACTGATTATGTGGATTACTACCTGATGCATCATCTTACAGATGTTGAAATGTGGGAGAAACTGAAGGCCGTTGGTATAGAGACTTGGATTAAGGAGAAGAAGGCTTCGGGACAGATAAGAAATATAGGATTTTCATTTCACGGTAATACCGATAGCTTTATAAAAATACTAAATGATTATGACTGGGATTTCTGTCAGGTGCAGTATAACTATCTGGATGAGGTGACTCAGGCTGGTGTTAAAGGCGTGAAGGCAGCTGCAGAGAAAGGAATACCAGTTGTAATAATGGAACCTCTTCGAGGTGGCAAGCTGGTGAATATGCTTCCGGATAAGGCGAAGAAGGTTTTTTCTGAGAGTGACCGTGGCTGGAGCCCGGCACAGTGGGCTTTCAGGTGGCTGTGGAATCAGCCGGAGATAACGGTGGTGCTTTCAGGTATGAATTCAATGGAAATGGTCCAGGAGAACTGCAGGACTGCGAGTGAAATGCAGGCGGGACTTTTCACAGAAAAGGATTTTGAAACTCTGGAAAATGTGAAGAAGGCCATTCAGGAGAATGAGAAGGTTGGATGTACTGGTTGTCGCTACTGCATGCCTTGTCCAAAGGGAGTGGATATACCAGGTACATTTGCGTGTTATAATACAATGTATACTGAGAATAAGAGCGCAGGACGGTTTCAGTATGCGCAGACTGTTGGGCTTACTCTGGAGCCTGCTTTTGCAACCCAGTGTGTTGAGTGCGGTAAATGTGAAAAACACTGCCCTCAGAGTATTCCAATCAGAGAGAAACTGAAGGAAGCTGATAAAGCATTAAGGCCACTTCCTTACAAGATTGGGATTAATATTGCTAGAAAATATATGTACAGGAAGAAGAGGAAAAAGAAGTGAATATGAGTAAACTGAAAAAAACTATGATGATAATGGGACTATGTGTATGCATGGTATTCTTTGCTCCAGCTAATTCGTTTGCTGAAGGGAATAGTCAGAATAATCAGACAAGTCAGAATAATGGTCAGACAGGTCAGGATGATAATCAGACAGAACAAGCTGATAAGTCAGAGCAGACAACCCAGCAGAACCAGGAACAAAAGAATCAAGAAGAAAAGGCCCAGGGTAAATGGGTTTCTTCAGGTTCTGGCTGGTGGTATGACAATGGTGACGGAACCTATGCTCAGAATGAATATATTGACGGCTACTGGCTGGATTCAAATGGATGGTACAGCGCAGCCTGGTATGGAAGCTGGAAAAGTAATTCTAAAGGCTGGTGGTTTGAATCAGGGAGCTGGTATCCAAAGAGCAAGTGGCTGAAGATAGATCACAAATGGTATTATTTTGGCAGCGATGGTTATATGAGGGCTGGAGAGTGGATTCTGCTTGACGGGGCTTATTACTATCTTACAGAGTCAGGGGCTCTTGCAACCTCAACGGTTGTGGATGGCTGCGAGGTTGATGAGAATGGAAGGTGGATCAATAATACTCCAGTAGGAGACCTTCTTAAGAATACTAAGACAGCAGAAAAAACTACTCAGATAATTACAGTTATTAATCACGAGCTTACCCTCTGGGAGAAGCAGTCTGACGGCAGCTGGAAGGCTGGGGATACAATGTACTGCGGATATGGAAAGAATGGATTTGTTCTTCCAGAAGAAAGAAGCTGGGGAAGCAATACAACGCCAAAAGGTTCATTTGAACTTACATATGCATTTGGTAAGGCTGAGAACCCTGGCACAGAGATGACGTATAGAAATATCACTCCATACTCATATCTGTCTTCAGAAGAGGCAACTTATAATACATGGGTTGAGAGTGAAACATATGTCGTAGGAGAACACTTGATTGATTACTATCAATACAAGTATGCAGTAAATATTGGTTTCAACATCAACCCTACAGTGTATAAGAGGGGAGCGGGAATATTCCTGCATTGCAAGAGCTATGACCACTGGTACACTGCAGGCTGTGTAAGTCTTGAAGAAGAGAATATGGTATCTATTCTGAAACAGCTGAAGAATGGTGCATATATGATCATTGTAGAAGAAAAGTCTGAAATATCTAATTATTAATTTATTAATCCAGAGTTTTTTCATAAACATTATTAAGCTCTATGCATAATGAATCAAGCTCCCTCATATTGGAAGGTATGTCGGTGATGATTGCAATTATGTATGGAGCTTTTCCTTCTGGGTAGATTATGCCTCCATCGGTAGTTGAGCGGTATTGTCCTTCACATATCCAGCCGGCCTT
>CACZRU010000042.1 GCA_902783605.1 uncultured Lachnospiraceae bacterium | reverse complement strand
GTCTTCAAGACTTTCACCTTCAAGGTTCAGCTTGGTGATGATCAGCTTGTTATTCGTTATTGTTCCGGAAATGGCTTCTAACTCCTCTAGTCTTTCAAAAATCATGATTTCATTTTCCGGACTCACTTTATACTCATGTATTCCCAGATAATCCTCCAGAACTGTACAAGTTCTCTCAATATCATTTGTTTTCAGTGCTATGAAGGATTTTGTTTTTGTGAAAAGCTCCTCGTGAGACAATTCCTCTATGAGCTTGCCATGATTTACGATGGCATAATCTGTACAAAGCTCCGACAGCTCTTTCAGGATATGACTGGAAATGAGTATACTCATCTTCTCTTCTACGGCCAGCTTGGAAAGCATCTTTCGGATGTCAATAATACCTTCCGGATCAAGACCATTTATAGGTTCATCCAGAACCATGAACTCCGGCTTAGACAGCAGGGACATGGCAAGTCCCAGTCTCTGTCTCATACCCAGTGAGAATTTTCCTACCTTCTTCTTTCCTGTATCTGCCAGTCCAACGAAATCCAGCAGCATATCTATTCTGCTTTCATCTGCTACACCGCGGACGAATCTCAGATACTCCATATTCTCTCGAGCCGTCATAGCATATTCCATATAAGGCTCTTCGATTATAAAACTCATTCTGCTTCTTGCTTCGTCCAAATCCGTAGAACCGAAGAATTTCATTTCCCCGGAATCCGGCTCCGTAAGTGCTGCCATCATTCGCATGATGGTTGTCTTTCCGGCACCATTTGGACCAATCAGACCACAGATGTGTCCCTTCTCTATCTTCAGCGAGAAGTTATCCACTGCTTTTTTCTTCCCGAAGGTTTTGGTTATACCTCCGAGCTCCATAACATATTCCATGATATTTTCCTTTCTTAGAGATTGATAGATTGTGTAACTGCTTTCTTTTGCAGTCATGAATGATTTAACAGATTCATTTGTTTATCTGTTCTCTACATTTACCATAGTAAATTCAATCTCTTAAGAAACTCTTAAGCGCCTTCTTAATGTTTTTAAATTCTTTACTCCGGAAAGATTCTTCGGGCTTACGCCCTCAGAATGACATTACTTATCGTACTACTTCGCCAGCCTGTAGCCCATGCCCCAGATGGTTTCGATGTACTCTTCCTCTGGATCCACATCTTTCAGCTTGTTCCTAAGATTACTGATATGAACCATAAGGGTGTTGTCGTCATAGATGTAGCCTTCTTCCCAGACCGACTCATAGATATTGGACTTCGAAAACATTTTGTCCGGATTTCTCAGCAGCAGCTCAAGAATGGCATATTCCTTTGAGGTAAGAGTGATTTCCTGCCCCTTGACTTCTACTCTTACTGCGTCCGTATCCATTTCCAGATTCTTGTGGACAATCTTTTTCTCTTTAGCGGTTCCCTGCCCCGTCATGCCTGCACTGCCTGCAGTTCTTCTAAGTACGGCTTCTACTCTGACAAGCACTTCATCCAGATCAAATGGTTTCGTTATATAATCATCTGCTCCCATGCGCATAACATCTATCTTAGTCTGTACCATGTCCTTTGCAGAAATGATTATTACAGGAACATCATTTGTCTCTCTGACCTTTTGGAGCACCTGGTCACCACTCTTAAATGGAAGCATGATGTCCAGAAGCACAAGTGAATAGTCTTCCTTCTCAATCTTATTGATGGCCTCTAGACCGTTCACTGCTCTATCAGTCTCATAGTCATTGCTTGTAAGATATTTATCTAAAAGATCTCCGATCTCATTATCATCTTCAACGATAAGTATTTTGTAATCCATCGATTTCTCCTTATGTTCCAATTCCCTGATCAATTTACTGGTTATAATTCTTTCATACTATTTTTTCGTGGATGATGTTATCTCGCATTTCCACGCCATCCTATATGATACAACACAAATGAAAATACTGCTATGACTTAATCATAATGCCTTATAACCACTATGACTTAATCATAATCATTTTTAGTGTTATTTTTCACAATTATATAAAAGAATAAAAAAATTTCGCAATTTGGATAGAACTTGTATACATTTTTCGTATATATTAATAGCAGCTGCAAATAAACGAAGGAGAAAAATCGTGTATAAGCCAAAGATAACAGAAAAGAATTTTGTCGAGCGACTCCTCGCCAAAGATGAACGAGCCCTCGAATATATAATAGAAAGATATGGTGGCCTACTGTATTCGATAATCCGAAAGAAGCTTAGTCTGATTCCTGATATGGTTGACGAATGCTTTGACGATGTATTACTGAAGGCTTGGGATCACGCTGATGATTACGATGAAGAAAAATGTGATTTCAAGGGATGGCTTGCGGCGATAGCCAGATACCAGGCCATAGATTACCTCAGGAAAGCAAAACGCGAAGAATTTGGTCAGATGGGTGAATCCCTGGAAGAGATTGCAAATGAACCAGGTTTTGACGATGAAAGATTTCGTGCAATTGAGGAGTCAATAGATAATGAGTTCGAACAGCTTCTCTCCTGCCTCTCCCCGGCAGACCGGGAAATCTTCCGCCGGATTTATAAAAATGGCGAGAGCATGGATGAGATCAGCCGTGACATGAACATTCCAAAAGACCAGCTTTACAACCACACATCCCGTGGAAAAAAGAAAATCAGGAAAAAATATCTATTTAGCAAGGAGCGCATGTATGGATAACTTATATAAATATCTAAATGAGATCGAAACAGATTTCAGTGAGTTTGAAGAAGAATCCCTCTCTCCTGAGGAGGTTTCAAAGATAAACTCACGTATAAATAAAAAAATAAATCGCAGAAAGAAAAACTCAAATAAGGCTCTCACATGGGCAGGACGAGCTGCGGTAATTACATTATGCTGTCTCGCTGTTGGCGGAGGCGTTTATGCTGCAACAACATTAAGAAAGAATACATCTGATAATCTTCGAATCAAGTCTTCTCAGTCTGAGACTATATCTGAGGACGGAAATAAAGTAACCAAGAAAATCTATGATGAGGAAACCGGCAGCGAACTGATCTACGAAGTTTTCACTGATGGAGCTTCCGAAACAGATGCTTCAAGCTTTATCGAACAGATTAATAAAGCAGGTGTCGGAAATGCAGAAATCAGAAGAATAAGCAAACAGGATACTTTCATCAAGATAGATGTGAATTTCGAGCTTGACGATATCAGCAAGTTTGAACCATTAAGAGAAACTTTTGATTACTTTGTTGAGCAGGGATATTGTGTAGCAGCCAATCAGGAAACTTTTGATAATTTCTCACTAACTTCAAGATTTGATGATACAGAGATGTTATCTTGGGTAAATAACTATAATATAGATGGAAACAACCTATCCATAGAAATATTTATTGATACATTAACAACCAAGGCTCTAAATGATGGTACTGATCCAAACTGGCATGAAGTAGAATACGATCCTGAAATTGGGCCTGATTCGTTATCTGCTGAGGATGCACAGTTTGAGGCTGATTACTTCGAAAACTATTATGCCTCTCTTCCAGATCCATTAAATAGTACAATATCATTTGACCTTTTCCTTGGAGATGATCTGGGTGGAACTTACACCTTTGTAACAAAACTTGATGGTAATTACGAGAATGGAACAAATGAACGATATAGTATTGATGGTGGAAAAGCTGAAATCGAATGGTATGGACAGAAAAAATCTCTCAGTATTGACAGCTATTCTATAGAAGCAAATGGTTTGCAGTTTTATGGTTCATATTTATGGGATGAAGATTGGGATGCATATGAAGCCGAAAAAGAAAAACAGGGTGTATTTTCATATGTAGAAGAATTAAGAATCAGGGCTTGGGATGATCTTGGTAATTATTATCTATTAATTCCAGAGCCAGGCAGTTGCGCTATAATTGATCCAGAAACCGGAGAAATAACATATGATGCATCTGAATATGTTGCCTCTCTTTGCGATGCTGGTAATGATCTATCATGGCAAAACGAAGAATCAGATATAAAATACAGTTCTCAGTGGGCTGATGGTATCTCACAGATAACATTTGCTATTGAAAGATTTACCAGAACTGAAGACGGAACAACCAGAGAGGTTACTATAACCACAGAGCTGGTATCCGACCCAGTTACAATTGATGTAAAATAATGTCATAAGTATTAAAATAACCAACTTAAAAATGTGCAGTGGGTTGTGTGAACAAACACCACTGCACATTTATTTTCTCTAGTTCTCTTCTGCACCTTTATCAGTCTTAGGAACTGTCTGTGGTACTCCATTTTCATCTATAACAATCTTTTCTGTATCAGGATCATCCACAAAGACGATTTCTACTTCCTTACCACTTGATTTTGTTGGATCAACATATACATATTTTACGCCGGTTTTGCTGCTTGATTCATCATCTAGATATATGGTCTGTGGCTCGTCTCCTTCTAATGAGAATGTAAAGTCGTTTTCTCCACCATCATACTTTAACTGCACCACATGAACTTCTTTTGAAGAGTCACAGTCATATACCTCTTGAACATCGTACTCTGATTCATCTTCTGGTGCATATACTACATTTTCGTCATCCGCTGTATCCTCAGTGTTTTCTTTTGGGAATTTTTCCTGGGAGTCTTCTGTATTTTTTTCTGTCTCTGTTTCAACTGCTGCAGTTTCCTCTGTAACTGCTTCAGCATTTACATCTGCCTCTGCAACTGTTGTTTCTGTTACTTCTGTTGTTGCTTCTGCCTTATCCTTTGAACTAATCTTTGGATAGGTTAAGAAGCATATAGCTAAAATCCCACATACAGCCAGGGCTATAGCGAGAATAATCTTCTTTCCTTTTTTCATTTTTAGCACGTTTTTCACCCTTTCATCTACGCCTACTTCGCCAAATGCTACTGGGCATGCTGAGATATATTTTCTTGGGATGCTTAAGTTAAGCAGCGCCTGGGAGTAGGACTTTCTCATGTTGTATCCAATTTTCCTAATAACCTTTTCATCGCATGCAAGCTCTATATCTCTGCAGAGCAGGATGTAAGCCAGCCATACCAGTGGATTGAACCAATATACTGTGGCGATGATAAAGCCCAAAGGTTTTATAAGGTGATCTCGTCTTGCAAGATGAGCCCTCTCATGATTGAGTGACATGTAAAGCTCTACTGGACTAAGCCCGTATGGGACATAGATCTTAGGACTGATAATTCCAAGAACGAATACTGTACCAACCTTTTCCGACTGATACACATTTTCGCGAAGTATTACTGCATCAGCAACCATGTGGCGAAGCTTTATATATGATGCCAGTGCGTAAGCAAGAACTGCAATAACGCCAGCCAGCCATATGATTGAAATGATATCCATAGCCTGAATGCTTGGAACAACATATTTATCAACAGTGAGTGAGGTTAATTCAGTAGTGCTGGCTGCTGAACTATTTGATAAATTTGATGTTGCCACATACTCCTTTGCAGGAAGCAGGCTGAATGGACTCTCAATGGTAAATGGAATTGCAAGTCTTATTGCAACCAGCATCCACATAATACAGCGGACTGACTTTGGCATGTTTCTAAAAATAAACCGCACTAAAATACAGACAGCTATCAAGATGCTTGCCGTGATACTGATATTTAAAATCCCTGTAAATACTTCTCTCATTTGTGTTACTTATCCTAAATTTTTTATCCCTTGAATTCGTCGATCATCTTCTGTATTTCATCGATTTCCTTCTTGCTGAGTTTACGATTGCGAGTAAAAGCGGCAAGAAACTGTGGAATATTACCTTCAAATGTTTTTTCCACTACCTCGTCAACCTCAGCTGCCTGAACCTCTTCTTTTGTAACCAGCGAAGTTATAACAGCCTTTTCACTCTTGATAACGCCTCTTTCAGTAAGTCGTTTGATTACCGTATAAGTAGTTGCCTTCTTCCATCCAAGCTCAGCCTCACAGAGCTTTGCAAGTTCAGTACTCTTGATCGGCTCATTTTCCCATAGGATCAGGCAAAATCTGTATTCACTTTCAAAAACCTTTGGTGTCATCTTCTACCTCTTCTTGTGATTAATCATAAATATTCGCGAATTAAAAAGTCGAACGCGTTAGACCTTTATGATTTGAAGTCTAACACATTCGACCAATTGTGTCAATTATAAAATTATAGAATTATACTTATTGGCAGGCTCCGTCTGCTCCAAGCCAATATCCATCAACATACTGGCTTGTTACCATGTATCCACTAGCATTGAAGTAATACCAGCTGCCATTTATCTTAAGCCACTGGCTTGATGGCCACCAGCCTGACTTATCTTCTACCCACCAGCCGGTTGAGTCACTCTTCCATGTGAGGTAGTAGGTTTCATCCATGGTTCCATCGCTGTTGAACCAGTAACCATTATAGTACTCATTTTCTGCCATGTATCCATCTGGCTTGAAGTAGTACCATGCACCATCTATCTTCTGCCATGAGTCTGTTGGATACCAGCCTGCTGTATCTTCTATCCACCAGCCTGCTGTACTGGACTTCCAGATAATAGTACCTTCATAAGTCTGAGTACCATCTTCGTTGTACCATTTTCCATCAATCCACTCTGAGCTGTATTTCTTTTCGGGTTGTGAATCTGTAGTCTTATCTGGCTCAGGCTGTGGTTCTGTAGACTTTTCCTGAAGCTTAGGTATTGTCTGCTGCTTCTTAAGAACTGCTCCACATGTTGAACAATGACTTCCTTCTGTAAGTCCTGTACTTGTTGTGGTTGCTGCAACTGCTTTATCCACAACTACAGTATGACTTGCTGGGATTATCCAGCTGTTCTCGTTTATTTCATTTTCTCCTGATTTATCTGAGAAGTACTTATTACACTTATCACAGCTCCAGTATTCACTGTTTCCGTCTGTTGTACAGGTTGATGCCACTGCTGTATGAGATGTCATGTTATGACCCGTTGCATCTATCACCCAGCTGTTCTCTTCTATCTCATTTTCTCCCTCTTCGTCTGAGAAGTACTTATCACAGTTATCACAGCTCCAGTATTCATTGTTTCCGTTTGTGGTACAAGTTTCTGTCACCGCCATATGTGAAGTGAGTTTATGACCTGCTGGGGTTATCCAGCTGTTTTCTGAAATCTCATTTTTACCTTCTTCATCTGAGAAGTATTTGTGGCACTCATCACAGCTCCAATATGCGCTGTTTCCGTCTGTTGTACAGGTGGCTGCTACTGCACCATGAGATGTAAGTTTATGACCTGCTGGGATTTTCCAGCTATCTTCGTCAATCTCACCTGTTCCCTGTGCATCTGAGAAATATTTGTTACACTTATCACAGCTCCAGTATGCACTATTTCCATCTGTTGTACAGGTTGAGGTTACTGCTGCATGAGATGCCATGTTATGACCTGTTGCTTTTATCACCCAGCTGTTTACTGAAATCTCACTTTTTCCCTGTGAATCTGAGAAATATTTATTACAGTTATCACAGCTCCAGTATGCGCTGTTTCCATCTGTTGTACAGGTTACTGTCACAGCATCATGCTTTGTAAGTTTATGACCTGCTGGAATTATCCAGCTGTTCTCTTCTATCTCATTTTTACCTTTTTCATCTGAAAAGTACTTTTTACATGTGTTACAGTACCAGTATGCACTGTTTCCGTCTGTTGAACAGGTTGGTGCCACAGCATCATGCTTTGTAAGGCTGTGTCCAGCTGGGATTACCCAGCTATTCTCAGCGATTTCTGTTGTTCCCTGTTCATCTGAGAAGTATTTGTTACAGTTATAACAGCTCCAGTATTCACTGTTTCCGGCTGTAGTACAGGTAGCTGACACTGCTTCATGTAGTTCCATGTCATGGCCTTCTGCATAGATAGTTAAATCATCTAACATTTTCAAACCATCTGCATCAGCGTAATATAAACAACATTCATCACAGTACCAATATTCTTTCTGTCCATCTTCTGTACAGGTGGCTGCATTTCCGTCAAAATGAGTCATCGAATGTCCAAGTGGATTGATTGTTTCCGGATATTCAAGTATCATATCACAACGAGCACATTTTATCCCTACAGAACGACCAAAATCTGTGCATGTTGGTGCAATATATTCTTCAAAGCATACTTCATCATGTCCTAAAGGCTCTATGTATTGTGGAAACTCAAAAACCATTTCACATTTTGGACACCATAATCCATCAGTCTCTCCACCTTCTTCACAAGTCGGTTCAGTACCTGGAAGCACTTCATAATTATGTCCTTCAGGAGACAAGGTATCATAATCATATGTTTCTGCTCCACATAAGGTACATTTATACACTATACACCCAGGCTCTGTACAAGATGGAAAAGATATAATGTCTCCATCATCCCACATATGATCACATTCTGATGATTCAGCATTTACAGACTTTATTCCTCCAAATGGTACATTGAAAAAACTTATGATTAATGTAGTGACCAAAATCAGAGAAATAGCCCTGTCTCTTTTACTTCTAAACATACCAAGAAACCTCTCCTTTTTATTGTTGTGTAATGAGAGTTTAGAATAAAAACCCCAGGGCTTATTATATCATTTTTTTTATTGTATTTTCCAGCATTTTCCATAAGGGTTTCCAGTGATTTAACGGTTTTCTTCACTTTAACTCTTCTTTGAAATATATTCATGCATCCTGGTAGTATATATTTCGGCATTCTTTCTCATCACGATCACATCTACCAGCACCGAAATAATATAAGCCATCACAACGATTCCACCAAAGATGATCCAGGAAATCAGGTTGCCACCGGTGCTAAATATTCCCATGAGGTAGAACATCAATATCTCTACTGGAATAAAAAGGATGTAGGCAACTGTCAGTGAGAAAATAAATCCTCTTTTTTGAATAAACCTGCTCTTAAAACTGATTGCAAATTGATCCATTACTTTTTTACTCTCAATAAACAGGCATATGCAAAGAATGATTTCCATTACTATCATAAAAACGCATGTGGCTGCATTTCCAAATGTAAGAGCTATCAGTAGTGCTCCAACAGTCTCAAGGATTGCTGCAACCTTATATGCCAGACTGTTATACACCCAGCCAAATGGAAGTAAATGCGCTCCAAATACCATAGCATATAACATCAGCATTGCTTCAGGGCTTCGGTTGAATGCCCACATAACAATGATCAGGTAAAGCATCTGATTCATGGTGCATAAGAATCCAAGCTTACATATTGGGTTGCTGTTCTTCTTAAATATATCAGCCTTAACTATCTTTGAAAACATAAATGCCAGCGGCATAAGATAGCATGAGCACATAAATGTATAAAGGTTCTTTGTAACCTATGCTTTATCCATGAACTGAACCAGCAGTATCAGTGACCAGATAACAACTGACGCCAAAACCCTATCTTTCTATGCTGCCACTACCTTTTTTGCCGATTTAAAATGCAGCACCAGAAGTATAATTGCAGTCGTTGGAATGGCAATCATAGATAAAAACATATACAGTAAAGTTGTTGACATAGCACCTATGCATGTCATTGCAAAATAACATCCGTAAAGATTGAACAGACTATGCAGAACTATAACTGGCCACATTTTACCTGTCTTAACTCTTATATATCCCCAAACCAGAGCTATGATAAATGTACCAAAGAAAAGTGGCACGCCCTGTGAATAAATATGAGGAAGTGCAAAGAACAAGGATGATATGATAATAGCCGGCTTTTCTCCAAGAATAAGCAACCTATCCAAGGTCAGTTTTCTAAAAAGCAGCTCTTCAAATATAGGATTAAATACCAATAACAGTATCAGATAGAACCACCAGTTACTTCCAAAAAGTTCATCTGCTGTCATTCCAACTTTTAAGTTACCAAGCTTCATGCAGATGATATTGATC
>CACZRU010000041.1 GCA_902783605.1 uncultured Lachnospiraceae bacterium | reverse complement strand
GTTATGGTTGGATGCGTAGAGGGTATCCTTGGTATGAGACCTGATTTCTATGGTCTTAAGATAGCTCCATCTATTCCAAGTTCATGGGATAAGGTAGAGATTTCTAAGGACTTCAGAGGTGCTCATCTTTCAATCAAGATAAACAACCCAGGTGGTGCTGAGTCAGGCTTCAAGAGCATGACAGTAAATGGTACTGCAGTAGATACACCATATATTCCAGCAGATATGCTTAAGGCTGGAGAGGATAATGAGGTAGAAATCTTTATCTCATAAATATGTCATCCTGAGCGAAGCGAAGGATCTTTGGTAAATGATAATTTATTATATAAATATGTCATCCTGAGCGAAGCGAAGGATCTTAAATCAAGAAAAAAATTGTAAATAATTCAAGTATGCCCCTCCATATTTATATGGAGGGGTTTAAAGGTGAAAGAATGGCTAATAAGTCAAGCGCAACTACAACTAAAAGAAAATCAACAAGCAGTTCATCGGGATCCCGAAGCTCTTCTTCTAGAAATTCATCTGGTAGAAGTTCATCCAGCAGAGGAGAATCAAGCAGAAGTACATCAAATTCCAGAAGAACTCCAAATAAGAACACTAAGGCATATGCAAAGCAGAGAGAGATTGAGAGAGCAGAGGCTGCGACTCCACCAGAAAACCTCCGTGAGATATATGCTATTATTATGTTTGCCGTAAATCTCCTTCTTATACTCGGAACCTTCGGAGTATGTGGCAAAGTCGGCAAGATGGTAAGTGGTTTTTTCTTTGGACTTTTTGGTGTAACATTTTATGTTCTTCCTGTATTCTCCTTTGTATCATTCTGTTTGATCATAGTAAATGGACCAAAGCCAAAACTGATAAAGAAGCTTGTATGGATATTTGTCCTTATAATGACTATTGGATTTGTATGTCAGCTGGTGGTTGGTACAAAGGGATATGATTTTAAGGACCTTTATTTTGGCGGATATACAGATCATGCTGGTGGCGGACTATTTTTCGGCGGACTGATTGTTCTTATTGCAAAGCTTATAAGCAGAGTGGGAGCAGTCATAGTTACCGTTCTTCTTATGATTATTGCATTTATCATGATAACCAACTTCAGACTTGCAGATATAGGAAGTGCTATATTTGCACTTAGTGAAAGACTTCCTTATGATGACGATGATGAGTATGATGACGATGACTATGATGAGGAAGATGATGAAGATGATGAGGATATCAGACGGATAATGGGCAGAGGTGACAGAATGCTCAGGAATTCTGGTCGCACTAATAAAAGAGAGAGAGACCTTCTGACGGATATTACTGTCCTTGACACAGAAGAGAAGGTCCTTAAATCTGGTAAAGATATGGGTGATGATTCCCGTAATTCAGGAAGTGAAACTCAGTCTTCGAAAAGAGCTTCCAGAAATAAAACCGTTCCTAGCGAAGAAGTTCATGAGATTAATTCTGATAATACTCCTGATTATAATTCAGACATAGATAACCTTATTATATCTAATGGCAGTGTTATGGATGATGAGGATGCAGGTGACTTCTCAGGATTCAATGATACTTTAGCTGAACGATCAAGCTCAGGTTCTACACCTGGCTCTGGTTCCAGCCGTTCAGGTTCAGGACGAGGCAGAGCTTCTAGTCAAAGGGGAGACCTTTATGAATTAGAGGTAGATCCAAGTACATATGTTGATCCATTAGGTGATAATAATACTCAAAATACAGTTCAATCTACATATGCCGGGCCAAGAAAGAGAAGTGGTGGGGCAGATTCTGCCAATCGAAATGTTTTTTCCAGCCCTACAGCTCCAGTTGAAACAAATAATTCTTCGGCTCCTGTAGAACCTGCAGAAAAGGTTACACAGCAGGATAAGGCTGAGGCAACTAAGCAGATTAGTGATGAAATATCTAAGAGCGAAGAACCAAAGAAGGTATATCATTTCCCACCTGCGAAGCTTCTTAAGTCAGGAGGAAGATCTTCCTTTGATAATTCAAATAATGATACCATAAGAGAAACAGCCAGAACTCTTAAGTCAGCGCTGGAAAGCTTTGGTGTAAAGGTTACAATTACAAACTGTAGTGTTGGACCTTCAATAACAAGATATGAATTACAGCCGGAACAGGGCGTCAGGGTCAATAAGATTGTTTCTCTTGAAAATGATATCAAGATGGCGCTTGCTGCTGCTGATGTTCGTATTGAGGCACCTATTCCTGGAAAGTCAGCAATAGGTATTGAGGTACCAAATAAAGACAATCAGCCGGTTTATTTCCGTGACCTGATCGATAATGACCTGTTCAAGAAGTTTAAGTCTAATGTAGCATTTGCAGTTGGTAAGGACATTAGTGGTCAGATCGTTATCAGCGATATTGCCAAGATGCCTCACCTTCTTATAGCTGGTGCTACAGGTTCAGGTAAATCTGTTTGTATCAATACACTCATCATGAGTATTCTCTACAAATCTTCTCCTGAGGATGTAAGGATGATCATGGTGGATCCTAAGATGGTAGAGCTTACTGTATACAACGGTATTCCACATCTGCTTATTCCAGTCGTTACTGATCCAAAGAAGGCTGCAGGAGCACTTAACTGGGCAGTTGACGAGATGACTAAGAGATATCAGCTCTTCGCAAATTACAATGTTCGTAATATGGAGGGCTTTAACAAGAAAGTTGAAGAACTGGGACCAAATGAAGATCCTCAGTTTAAGCATATGTATCAGCTGATAGTTATTGTAGACGAGCTGGCTGATCTGATGATGGTTGCACATAAAGAGGTTGAGGACAGTATCGTAAGACTGTCACAGCTGGCAAGAGCCGCAGGAATTCACCTTGTAATTGCAACTCAGAGACCTTCAGTAGATGTTATCACCGGACTTATCAAGGCAAATGTACCTTCAAGAATCGCATTTTCAGTTTCTTCTGGAGTTGATTCCAGAACCATCATCGATATGGTTGGTGCAGAAAAGCTTCTTGGTAAGGGCGATATGCTGTTCTACCCAACAGGATATACTAAGCCAGTCAGAGTGCAGGGAGCATTTATTTCTGACGAAGAGGTTGTCAGCGTCGTTGAATATATCAAGGATAAGAGTGGTGAAACTACTTACGACGATAACATCTCTAAGTCGATTGAATCCTCTAATGTTGGTGATGGCGGTGGTTCGTCAGGTGGTCTTTCAGCTGATGATAACAATAAATATGATGAACTATTCGAAGATGCAGCAAGATTTGTAATTGATAAGGACAAGGCATCAATTGGTTACCTTCAGAGAATGCTTCGAATTGGATTCAATAGAGCAGCCCGTATTATGGACCAGATGGAAGAATATGGTATCGTTGGTCCAGAAGAAGGCACAAAGCCTAGAAAGATTCTGATGAATATGTCAGAGTTTGAAGAAAAATGGTATGCAGACTAAATTATTTTCCTTGAGAACTTGATTAGAGTTATTGGGGAAGTATGAATGTTTTAATAGAGAAGTTGTAAAGTTATAAAGAGTTTATTATATATCTAATATATCTAATAAAGTGATCCATTTTAGACATTTTGGAAAGGAAGGAAATTATGAAGACAGATATCCAGATTGCACAGGAAGCAACAATGTTAGATATCAGAAAGATCGCTGAGAAGATTGGCGCTACAGAAGATGATATCGAAATGTATGGAAAGAACATGGCTAAGCTTAGTGATGAGTACATCAAGAAGCTTGAAGGAAAGGAAAATGGTAAGCTTGTGCTTGTTACAGCTATTAACCCAACTCCAGCCGGTGAGGGAAAGACTACAGTAACACTTGGTCTTGGAGATGCCCTCAATCAGATGAATATTAATGCGGTTGTTGCTATTAGAGAGCCATCCCTTGGTCCTTGCTTCGGTATTAAGGGTGGAGCAGCAGGTGGCGGATATGCACAGGCTGTACCAATGGACAAGCTGAATCTGCATTTTACAGG
>CACZRU010000040.1 GCA_902783605.1 uncultured Lachnospiraceae bacterium | reverse complement strand
GGATCATAGCCTTCGCCATTTCCATTTATTATCTCATCTATAATGTCATCATAGAAAGTTGCAGCCTTAATATATCTCCTGTATGCAAGATATCCGTCCGCCTTCAGTTTAGCCTTTTGAAGCTTATTTAGCTTACGATATTTCTGCCAGGTCTCTGTATATTCCTTGATTTCATCTATAGTATAGTATTCTCCGGCATTTAAAATCTCAATAAGTATATCCTGAACATAAGCTGTTTTGTTCATGAGTCCCACCAGCTTATCAGCCAGTTCCTCCATGCCCAGCTCAGTTCTGATCCAATCAAAGAGTTTGTCGGACAGCACCGATTTGCTTATAAGCACCGTATTATTATAAATATAGAAGCAAAGCTCCTCGTAAGTATATATCTCAACCTTTGTGTTAAGAAATGTAAAAGGAGTTTCTGCCGTTTTGGAAGTACATAGTATCAGTTTTGACATTAGATATCAAACTCCTTTCTATATATTTTATTGGTTGTCGGGTACATCTTACCAAATCCCAGGTCCCTGACTATAACAGCACCTTCGTGTGGACTATCGAATTCCACCTCGAGGCTGACCTTTGTAGTCTTATTTGGCCTTTTCGGAAGTCCATGTATCCTGACTGTCTCTCTCTTTTCATCGCCAGTCTTATGACTACGATAGATAAGAGTTATAGTGTCAGTATCATCAAGAATAACATTCAGTTGTCCATGTGTATTGTACCACTGCTTTCCGCCTGTAATAATAGGAATAAATGTATCCTTCTCATCATCGAGAGTTATACCAATATCAGAGAGCACATTTTCCTTGGTTTCTACAAAGAACTCATCATAGAAAAACTTGTATTCTCCACCGACCGCTCTATAGCAGGCACCCTTCGTATAAATATTCTGTCCTACAAAGACTCGGCGTCCCTGACACAGCACATTGGTTGACTTCTTCATCCATTTGTTTGAAAAGCCAACTCCTGTCAGGAATACTGCAGATATGTAAGCCTTCTTCCCCTCATATTCTGCTATCTTGGAAAAATCAAGATCCATCTGATAAGTATCATTTCCAAACTTTGAAAGAGAAATCTGCTGTGTATAATCCTCATGAATTACATTTATTGTCTTCGGATCCTTATTCTTAGATATATCAATTCTATAATAATTCAGTCCGTCTGCGCTGTAATCATACAGAGCAACACTGTTATTCCACAGTTCAGAAGGCTGATTAAATATATAGAACAGTCCACTATCCAAATGTGACGTAATCTCTATGCTTTCCTTTGGAATTCCCATATCGATATAGAGATTTGAAAGCAGGCTGAACATTAGCGGATCATAGTTCTCCACTGAGATAACCAGCTTACGAACCTCTGCAGCCTCATACCTATAAAGAAATGAGTCTATATGAAGCTTTACCATCATCATGAAAAGCTCCTGATAGCTATATTCCTTTCCAGCAACAGTGAGCTTGTCTTCATTTGCAACATTCTCAAAAATGCCATCGACGACAGTACCATTTTCATTAAATCTTGCCTCAGAAGCCTCGCCACCTACATACCAGTGTTCTGTATCCGTACTATAAAACAGTATATTTGGCATCAGATATGTTTCTTTGTTATTCAGCTGGCTGACAGATTCCGGCTCTCGCTTTATATCATTGTAATAGGACAGCTGTGTGAAATCTGAACATAGATCCATACCTATATAGAAAACATCTGCCATAAAAAAGCACTCCTTTCAAGTCTGCTTTATAAAATCTTAAGTGTCTCCTCAAAGAGGTGGACTGTATTGATATAAACATCCAGATCCTCAAGAAGTTCTCTATCCTTACGCATTTCCTGCTTAACAAGCATAGAATTAATTCTCTCGAAACGGCTGAGACTGGAGTTTCCATATGACTTTTTCTTTAGGACTTCACTCTCAACGATCTTAGCATTTCCATTTGGATCATCCTCTATAGAATAAACGAGTCTCTCACCATGGAACACTACAAACTCAAGAACATATACGCCACTGACCACTTCTTCAAGGCGTGTTCTCTCAATCTTCTGCTTTGTTCTTGTTCCGGTATCAAAGCTATACTTAACATATACCTGTCTCTGCTTGTCTGACTTATAAACCAGATATGTCTTAAGGAATACATCCTGTGGAAGCCTGATAAATGATGCAAAGTTCTTGAAAAACGGAAGAATCTTACCAGCATCAACAAACTTCTCTACATTATCTACTATCCAGTTTCTCTGCACCTCAGTAAATCTTTCCAGCTTACTGAAATATAGCAGCAGTGACATGACTGAAATCTCATCATCAATATTGCCCTTGATTACTTCCTGGAACAGGGCGTCAAATATGAAGTTAGGAACCTGGTCATCCTTTACCAGGTAATTATGTGCAGATAGTCTGGCAAAGGCTTTTACCACAAGTCCTCTGCTTCTGCCACTATAGTAAGTAAGGAATATATCGTAAATGTACTCAATGTATGTATTAGAGAACATCATCTGCGCCAGAGTATTCTCGGCAAGAGGGCCGATATCTGCCACCTTGTCCTTAGCCAGCTTGAAAAGATCTGCCAGCTCATCGATACTACCCTTGAAGTTAGATACCAGGTATCCAAGTATATTTGCGTTTACTGTACCCGTCTTATACAGGTTGATACAGATTGACATCAGGTCTTCATTTATGAACCCTTCCGAATCAGATACACCATAGTCGGCCAGTCGGTACAACTCATTTACATCCAGCTCGTTAAAACCATAGAGCTTAACAGCCTGGAACGCTTTATCGAACATATTCATATCGATAAGATATGTTATGATAGTTCTTGCATTTGCATGAGTAAGATATTCAATATCCAATCTGCTCAGGTACTTAACAAGTACATCTGTATCAAGGTTCTCATGATAATACTCAATAATATTGAGACATGCCTGCTGCTTATAATCATATGATATTTCTTCACACTGGATTATCTCTCTTGCAGCATTCACTTCCTTTGCACTCTTATAAGTAAATTGTCCCAGACTCTCATAGTTAAACAGAAGCACTCTGTAGTCTCTTGGACTATACTCACGGCATATAGGCATATAGGCCTTCTCGTCAACAATTCTCTCCAAATGATACGGAATGGAACCTGCATATCTATTTCCATTCTTATCTTCGAAAATAATTGAAGCCTTATCCGACAAGATTTCTACATATGCTTCGCCATTTACAAGAGGCACTCTCTGAACCGCCTGAAGTTCCTCATGACTTACTATGACAGCTGCCACATTCTTGTTGTTGCAGGCTATCTTCCTACGGAAGATAATATTGATTAATTTTCCTGCATACATAGAGCTGACATTCTCCGGCTCCAGGAATTCGTCATAGATAACGGTAAGGTCATCATTCACCTTGCCCTTGACGATCATATTCTCCATGAAATCTTCCATTGTTGGAGCGTATTCATGGTATATCTTCATATGCTCTGATTTATTGAAAATAACATTTGCATAAAGATATGCAAGTTCATCTTCTGTCAGAGTGTTTTTGTAATTAAGGTACATTAGAACAGAAGTAGGAATAAGATCATACTTCTCCATGTTCATGCTTCGGATATAGCACTCATTTAATCCTATAAATTTCAAACTCTTGAGCACTGCAGCCTTGTAAAATCTATGATACTTGTGATCAAGCATATTTGCTGAGATAAGCATTGAGCAGATACTGGAAAGAACTTCTAGATTTTCATTCTCTTTACGTGTCAGCTTTTCAGCCGCATCTGCTCTTACGGCAGCGTCATACTTTTCTTCGCTATCCTCAATCTCTCTCTTGACAATATCATCTCTATGTCTGTCAGAGGGGCCGATCAGCTCGTCCTCATCATTTAAAGGATCAACATAGTTTTCTCCTGTATAATCCGAATCATCATAGTCATAATCCGAAAGGTTATCCAGACTCTTGTCTTCTCCCTTATATATCACAGTTCCCATTTCGGCATCGCCACGCATGCCAAACTCAAATGACATATCCTCTAAGGACTCATCATCATACTCGTGAATTGAAGAAATATGTGATGCATTCCGTCTGGTAATAGGCATAGAATCATACAGCTCGCTATCGTCTATTCCCTTCTCTTCAAGAACCCTGCGACGCTCAGCTCTAAGTTCATACTCATTCTTGTCATAAATCTCCTTAAGTACGTCAAATATCTGCTTATTAAATTCTTTATTTCTTCCTGCAAGCTTAACAAACTCCAGAAGTACTTCATCAGAAATAAATTTATGTCTGAGTCCCCATTTAATCGAAATGATCTCGAATTCAGTCAGCTTCTTAAGAAGCATAGGATTTGAATTGAGAAGATTACAAAGTTCAAAATAGATTATTGGGCTGTTCTCTCCCTCATGAAACATCTGAGACAGTTCGCGATATAGAGCCATCTTGTCCTCAGTATAGACAGGATCTACGAACAGAAGCAGCCAGAAATAGAACATCTTTGGTTCCTGAGTGCGATAATTCCTTCTTATTAGATGTGCAGTTTTCTCTGTAACCTCAGGATCCTTCTGCATCATAGCCTTCAGGTAGTTGTAGTAACAGAGCTGCTGACTTCCCATACTTTCCTTATCAACATCCGCCTCAATTCTAAGGAACTCCTGCTCGACCTTCGCAAATTCACCAGCCAGAATATTCATGTGCATAATACCAAGACGGTACATATCCTCTTCTGGCTCCTGCTCATTCAGTGTTCTGAGAGCTTCCATATTCTTGTGAATGTACTCATCTAAAGACATTCTGTCCATACGAAAATCAAGATATGTTCTGGTAAGCTCCATTCTGCTTCGTCTGTTGTCACGGTTCTTAACCCTCATCTCCTGATTAGGACGGGTTGAAAGTGGTTTTGAAAGATGAATATCCACTTCTATCCTCTGGTAGATATTCTCGATAATCAGTTTTCCAGAGTTTTCGCCATCTGGAACATGTTCAGGAGAAATAAATACCTTCAGCGAACAAACATTTCCATTGAAGTCCTTAGCCGAAATGGTTTTCTTTGAAGGAATAATAAATTCAGAGTCACTACGAATTTCTGAGAAAGTATATCCCCACGTATTCTTTGATATATCAACAGTAATACTCTCAGTCTCAGAAGGCATTGCAATATCAACCTTTGCCTTTGGGACAGAAAGAGTTACCGTTCTCTTCTTTGAAACCAGAACCAGGAATTCCTCCATTGCCTGATTGACAGAACGGCTGTCCAGAAGACTTTCATAAGTCTTTTTCAAGATAATATCTTTATCAATAAATGTTCTTCTAAAATCATCATTTACAAAGAGTTTTGCCGCATCATTCCAATTTCTCTCAGCAAGTGATGCAAATTTGAAAAGGTCATCAATCTTTTCATCAAGATGTTTTACGCAAGGCTGAACAATACTTATATCATATGGAAGTCGCCACTCACCTCCGTCAGTAATTACATTTATGTGTCCACGGAAATTCTGTCCCGCTTCCAGACAAGTGGCATCAAAAGAATACTTCACTGTGAAGCTCTTGCTGATAAAGCTGTGATCCTCAAAGCGAAGTACATATCTACTATCATAAACCATTCCCTTAATAGGATTGTCATTCAGGCTTTCCACAATGAATGATCCCTCGTAGAGTGTACCAGCTTCAATATTAATACTGAAGTGGGAAACTGAGATGAAAACATCCGGGCGGTCGACCTTGAATTGACCCTTTGCGTATTGTTCAACTATAGCCTTCATTTTCTAGAAACTCCTTGCATCATGTAAGTTAACTGTTGTAAAATGATGTAGTAAGCATTTTGCGACAACAAAAAACAATAAATCAACTTATTATATCAAATAATAATTTGTTTTTAAAGGAAAAAGTAACATGAATACACCTCAGCTAAGAATAGCTCAATATGAAACAGTACTATTCAATACAAATCTAAATCCAATGGGAATTCCCACTTCAGTAACAGAAGCGATCAAGCAGAACATTCCATCAATCGTAAAATATCCTGACATCTATTACACAAAGCTTAAGGCATCTGTCTCAACCTATGTTGATGCACCACTTGAGAATATTGTCATGGGAAATGGTTCAACTGATCTGCTTAAGCTTTTTTCTGCGCTTCTCCTGCCTAAGAAAGCCATGGTAATCTCTCCTGGCCCAGGAGAATTTGAGAATGTTTTCAGTGCCTATAATGCAGAAACAGTTCATTATGACCTGAGTGAGAGGGATGAGTTTGTACTGGATGCGGATGATCTGATAAGGAATCTTACACCAGACCTTGATATCCTTATCATCTCTAATCCTAATAACCCAACATCCAAGAAGATAGAACTCTCAGATATCCGAAAGATACTTGATGCATGCAAGGAACTGGATATTTTCCTTATAATCGATGAGATGTATATCGAATTTATCGATAACTATCTGGACTACACTGCAGTACCTCTCACAAATGAATATAATAACCTTGCAGTTATCAGAAGTGTTTCAAAATTCTTTGCTGTTCCAGGACTTAGATTTGCATACGCTGTGATTAACAATCCTGAGCATAAGGAAATCATTGACCGTATCACAACCAAGAACAACATTGCTTCACTTACAGCTATTGCCATTACCGATATGTTAAAGGATGCCGATTATATTGCTGAATCACAGTCAATGGTTCACACCGAAAGGTCACTCGTATATCTGGCGATGTCCACCAGCAAGACGATCAAGCTATATAAGCCTGATGCAAACTTCATGCTGGTCAAACTCCTTAAGGATGACCTAACATCCTCAGATGTGGCTGTTCATTGTAATCAAAGAGGAATTATCATTAGAAAATGCGATGATATCAGGGGGCTGGATAACAAATATATAAGATTCTGCTTCATGAGGCCAAAGCAGAATGACTTGATGGTTAATACAATATTAGAGATAGTGTAGAAATCAATATAAAAAACATTTTCTGAATATAAAACAACAAAAAGCTTCTAAGTCAAACTGAAATATACCCAGTTTTTACTTAGAAGTTTTTTTAATAGTTTATATTCGTTTTTATTCTTATCTTTTATTCTTATCTTTTTTTATTCTATTTTAATATCCATATGTATTCGGCATCATCGATATAAGCAGATTAACATACCAGTCAACGATCTGCTGACCAACAAAAACCGTCAAAACCAGTCCAATACATAGCGAAGGACCAAATGGCATATGTTCCTTTCCACCCTTCTTTCTTCTGGCTATAAGAACAATTCCAATTGCCGCTCCAATAAACAGCCCCAGGAAAAAAGCTATCAGTATATTCTTCCATCCTAGCAGAACCCCCGCAGCCGCCATCAGTTTAATATCGCCTCCGCCAAATGCACCTCTCACAAGAATCGTCACTATAAGCAGAAATCCACTGACACAAACAGCACCTATCAGCCTGTCAATAATTGAAATATTCGAATCTATAACTCCAGTCATTGTAAGTATCAGCGATAGTATTCCGAGACCAAGTATTATCAGATTAAGTACTGGCGGGATTTCCATTGTGTCCATATCAATAAATGCAATCACAACCAATACACCAAAGAATATGAAGTTTATAATCATTTCCAGAGAAATACCAAAGAATAAACCGGAGAGTGTACCTAAAACCGCTCCAAGAAGAGCAGTAATATAGAATCTAATTCCATATTCCTCTTTCACTTCGCCAAAGCTTATCTTTTTCTTCTCTGTTTCAATGGTTTTCGACTCTTCAAAAGCTTTTTTTTCAGCCTCTGTCATCTTGCCATCTACATCCTCGTCATAGTCTTCCCTGCTTCTTACACCTGCTACCATTCTTCTAATAACAACATTTAGAAAAAGATATGCTGCAAAACCAACCACGGCAAGGATAACAGCAATTATTATATTATTCATTTCTTATTCCTTTTATAATCATTTGCCCCGATGCCATATTGAGTATCTGCGAAGAAACCTACTCTTCTTCTTTTTTTACAATTGCAATATTTAACTCATCAAGCTGACTCTGCTCAACTGTACCAGGAGCATCCATCATAATATCCTGTGCATTCTTATTCATTGGGAATGCAATGATCTCACGGATTGACTCCTCTCCAGCAAGAAGCATGATCATTCTATCTACTCCAGGAGCGATACCTGCATGTGGAGGGGCTCCATATGTAAATGCATTATACATAGCTGGGAACTTAGCCTTAACTTCATCCTCACCCAGGCGAACCATCTCAAATGCCTTAACCATAATCTCAGGATTGTGATTTCTGACAGCACCTGATGAAAGTTCAATACCGTTACATACAAGGTCGTACTGATCAGCCATGATGCTGAGTGGATCAACCTCGCCAGCCTCTGCCTTCTCAAGGATTTCCTTGCCACCGATTGGCATTGAGAATGGATTGTGGCAGAACTCCAGAAGTCCTGACTCCTCACCAATCTCATACATTGGGAAGTCCACTATCCAGCAGAACTCGTATCTTTCCTTATCCATATGTCCTTCGCACTCTGCACCAAGCATCTTAACTGCAACGCCTGAAATCTTCTGAGCGAGAGTCTTCTTACCTGCGCCAACAACTACCAGAGTATTTGGAGCAAGGTTTAATTTCTTTGTAAT
>CACZRU010000039.1 GCA_902783605.1 uncultured Lachnospiraceae bacterium | reverse complement strand
TCTAATCATCATTGCGGTTTCTTGTTTTACATCATCTTCAACGGTTCTAAGTAAATATTCCTTAGCTTGTTCAGAGGTAAGTCCTGAGATTCTTTCAAGTTCCTGTTGTCTCTTGGCAGACAGCTCTTCAACTTCAGCCTGACGCTTAGCAAGATTTGATTCCTTAGCAGAAAGAGACTGCTCTCTTCTTTCCAGTGTATCACTCTTCTTGTCAAGGTTTTCTTCTCTCTGAAGAACTCTCTTCTCCATATGCTGGATCTCAGATCTGCGATCAGCTACTTCTTTTTCGATGTCATTCTTTGTCTTGAGTGCATCTTCCTTAGCGGTAAGAAGTATGTCCCTTTTCTTCGACTCAGCTGTCTTTAGAGCATCATCTATAATATCCTTTGCTTTATCCTCTGCGGATCCTATCTTCGCCTCAGCAATATTCTTGCGATATGCTATACCGGCAAACCAGAAAATAAGAGCTGCAACTGCAAAGGCTACTACTGCGATGATGACCGTTAACAATACTGGTATCACAGGAGTACCTCCTTTATTTAATTTTCTATGTGCAAAATATAACATAGTTTTGAAAACTATGTGGAAGTGCAAAAACGCACACTACATTAGTTTATACTCTAACGGATATTATGTCAAGTAATTGTTAATCGCCTCATAGGAAAAGCCATGACGCGCAAGATACGACATTGCCCTTCTTTTTATCTTAATATCCGTAAGCTGCTCTTTAGTAAATTTCTTATTGAGAAGAATCTCTATAACATCATCTTCTGTAATATCTTCATCTTCATAAACGCTGTCAATCACACCAATATAATCCGACACTTCAATACCGGAATTATCAAGTTCTCTCTCAATAAGACTTCTGCTTTTTGATCTGATATAGCTTCGAACATAACTCTCAACGAACCTAGATTCATTTAGATAGTTCCTTGCATAAAGCTCATCAATAACCCTGTCAATAATACTATCAGAATAATCCTTAAGCCTGAGTTTTGATCTGATTCCACTGGCTGACATTTCCATTCTGGAAAGATAATCCAATGATTTATCAAATGCCCGAAGAAAGATTACCTCTTCTATATCTTCTATAATAACATCTGAGATATCATCGAGAATCATTTCTTCAGGATTCTGTGCAGTCTGATCTGATTTATCATTAACTAGACCATTTAAATACTGCAGTGATTCAGATTCAGATGGATCAGCATTTTGAGATTTAAGCTTCTTCTTATAATCCCTCAACCTCTTACTAATCCCAACATTCTCGAAATCTTTAGGATAAAGGAATCCTATATAAATATCATTGATATAAGTTTTATAGTACTTTGACCTCTTATTCTTTACAAGCCTGAGTGAATTAGAATTCTCTATACTATCCATATCATTTTATTCTTCTGTATCAGCAGCATTTTCATCTGCTTCATCATCAGAATTCAGGTAAAGTGCACGTACCTTATCCTCAATCTCCTGCATTACATCAGGATGCTCTTTAAGATAAACCTTTGCATTTTCTCTACCCTGTCCAATCTTTTCGCCCAGATATGCATACCATGCGCCAGACTTGTTAACAATATCATTTGCTGCGGCAAGGTCAAGGATATCACCTTCCTTAGAAATACCCTCGCCAAACATAATATCAAACTCTGCCTTCTTAAATGGTGGCGCTACCTTATTCTTAACAATAGTAACTCTTGTTCTGTTACCTACACCTTCTCCACCTGTCTTGATTGTCTCAACTCTTCTGACATCCATTCTTACTGACGCATAGAACTTAAGAGCTCTACCACCTGTAGTTGTCTCTGGATTACCAAACATAACACCAACCTTCTCACGAAGCTGGTTTATGAAAATAACTACACAGTTTGTTCTGCTGATAACTGATGTAAGTTTGCGAAGAGCCTGAGACATAAGTCTTGCATGAAGACCTACATGGCTGTCGCCCATCTCACCATCAATCTCTGCCTTTGGAACAAGTGCAGCAACGGAGTCGATAACAAGTACATCCATAGCACCTGATCTAACCATAGTCTCTGTAATCTCAAGAGCCTGCTCACCACTATCCGGCTGTGAAATATAGAGATTATCAATATCAACACCAATATTCTTTGCATAAACAGGATCAAGTGCATGCTCAGCATCGATAAATCCTGCAATTCCACCTCTCTTCTGTACCTCAGAAACAACATGAAGCGCAACTGTAGTCTTACCACTTGATTCTGGTCCATAAATCTCAATAATACGACCTCTTGGCATACCACCAATACCAAGTGCTATATCCAGGCTGAGTGAACCTGTTGGAACAGCTTCAACATTATAATGTGAAGCACTGTCTCCCAGCTTCATAACTGAACCCTTACCAAACTGCTTCTCTATCTGAGCCATAGCTGCATCTAAAGCTTTAAGTTTTTCTTCTTTTGAAATCTCTTTTTGCGAATTATCCTTCTGCATAAATATGCTCCTTTCGAAATAAAAATCCATGGTCAAAGACCACGATATATTGTTATTGTAATAATAATCTAAACCACATATTGTTTTTTAAACGAACAAAATTTAGTATAGCATATAAGGTTAAAAAATGCTATTCTAAAGTTAGGTTTTTTAAGTGTAAAACAGAAGGGGAAAAGTATATGTCTAGAATAGGGGTTATAGCAGAATTCAATCCATTTCACAATGGTCATAAATATCTTATAGACAGCGCAAAAGAAATCACTGGTGCAGACGAAACCATAGCTCTCATGAGTGGCAACTTCGTTCAACGTGGTTTCCCAGCAATCGCAGACAAGTACACTAGAGCCGAGTCAGCAGTTATCGGTGGAGTTGATGTTGTCTTTGAATCTCCAGTCATTTATGCAACAGGAAGTGCGAGAGACTTTGCCACTGGTGCAGTTGCTATACTCAGTGCAACCAATTCAGTTGATTATCTTGCCTTCGGAGTTGAGGACGAGGAACAGAATTTCTTCTATGAAGTTGCAGACATTCTTGCCGACGAACCGCCTGAATATAAGACACTTCTAAATGATAATCTCAGCAAAGGACTTTCATATCCTGCTTCCAGTGAAAAAGCCATCAGAAAGCTTATTGGCAGCAAGGTTTCAGATATCATTTATAAGCCTAACAATATATTGGCCATCTCCTACCTGACAGCAATAAAGAAGATAAGCTCCAGCATCAGACCAGTAATAATAAAGAGGTGCGATGCCGGTTATGATTCTATTGATCTAAATGGTAAGTTTGCCAGCGCTACAGCTATTAGAAACGCTCTGTCTGAGAATAAAAGCATTAAAGAATTTGTTCCAAAGCATACATCTAAGCCATATGATGAATTCACAAAGCATGCAATTCCTGATTCAACCTGGCTTACACCATTTATTGCATCTAGAATAATATATGACCGCAATCTTCCACCTGAAATATCACAGCTGGATATGGTTATGGATATGACACCTGAACTCCTGAACAGACTGAGGAAAGCACCTCTTCCAATCAAATATATTGAGTTACAGGACTATCTAAAGACTAAGAACCTAACCATGAGCCGGGTAAGCCGTGTTCTACTGCATGTAGTTCTAGGCATTAAAACCGAGGACAGAACTAACTCATATGAAAATGGTTATGCTGAGTATATCAATCTTCTCGCTTTTAAGGACAGCAAGTCCAGTATGCTGAGAGAAATCGCTGATAACTCAAAACTTGAGATAATAAATAAGAAGTCCAGCTTCGATCCAACCTCATCGATTGGTGAAAGAATGTGGCAGCTTGATAAACTGGCAACTGATCTGTATAACCAGATGATATATGATAATCTGAACATCAGACTTCACGGAGAATTGTCATGTAATGTAAAGGTTGTAAAATAAGAACGAAAGCAAAAAAAGCACTGATCACAATCGACCAGTGCTTTTATTTACATTTAAAATTAATTTTTTTACTTTTTATTTTAACTCTTCTAAATCAAACTAACTTCTTACTCATCTAAGAAATCATCGTCATCATCAAAATCATCATCATCGTAATCATCATCGTCTTCGTCATCGTATGAATCATCTGATGAGTTATTGATTGATCCCCATGATGTTGCCTGTGTAGGTGCTGAATAGTTGTCATCGTCATCATCATATGAATCATAATCTGAATCATATAATACACTGTTAGGATCATTGCTTATAAGATTAAGACTTGTCTGAACTTCACTGAGGTTTGTATCAAGTGTTAGAACTCCACCCTCAAGACTTTCAATAAGCATCTTATAATTCTCATTTTCAGCTTCAAGCTGTGCCTGTAAGAAGTTCTTAATCTCAGATATCTTATCTCTTGTGTAAAGCATAGCGCTTGTACGAACCTGAGTAGCTTCTTCCTTTGCATCATTTACAAGCTGTGTTGATTCAGCTCTTGCAGACTCAAGAATCTCATTTGCTCTTGCATTAGCAAGCTCTGTGATATGATTCTGCTCAACCAATCTATTTGCCTCATTAACAGATTCGGATATTATAGCATCTGAGCGTGTTCTCGCTGAAGCAAGAATAGCCTCTTTATTACGCATAATCTTCTTGCATCTTTCTATCTCACTTGGCAGTTTAAGCTTTAGTTCATTGAGCATTCTAATCAACTCATCCTTAGGAACTACAATCTTATTTGAAGATAAAGGCTGATATTTGCATCCTTCTACAAAATCTTCAATATCAGCAATCATGTCCTCAACGCCTTTTTTACCCATCTTAACATCCTCCTGTTTATAATCTTATATTTACTTAGATAATATTCTGTATTTATATTTTAACTAATTTAATTCTTAGTTATTATCTTATTTTCTTTTAGATATTTTTAGATATTTTTAGTTATTTATCAGTTTTATTTAGTACCATACTTAGTTAATTATTTAGTTAAAGATATAGTACTATATTTATTTGCTGTAATTCTGACTATACTTCTTAATTATCTCCTCTTCAACACTAGGAGAAACAAATGCGCTAACCGACTTACCATAGCTGGCAAATTCCTTAACCATACTTGAACTAAGATATGAAAGCTTAGGATTTGTTGGCATAAACAAAGTCTCTATCTCTGGAGCCATTGTATTGTTCGCCTGAGCCATCTGAAGTTCAATAGTAAAGTCTGTTACTTCACGAAGCCCTCTGATAATAATATTCACATCATTCTTCTTCGCAAAATCTATCAGCAGTCCATCATCTGATGCAACTTCAATCTTGTTAATATCAAAGTTGAAAATATCACCTGAAGCCTCATCAGCCAATGCATTCTTCACCATATTAACACGATTATCAAGAGAAAACAACGAACTTTTTTTCGTTGAATTATTAAGAACACACACGATAACCTTGTCAAAAAGATTGGCAGCTCGGCATATAATATCGATATGCCCACGAGTTATCGGATCGAAGCTCCCTGGATATATTACTGCACTCATAACTAGCTGATATTAACTCCTTTAAGAATCAGAATTGCATAAGAACACATGTTTATTGGTCTTATAATTCTTTGTTTTATATATTCTGAACTTGGTATCCTCAATAAATGAGAAATCCTCGTCCAGCTTTGCTTCTACAATAATTGTGAAATCCGGATTAGTAAATTCCTTCTCATTAAGAATCATAAGAAGGTCTCTCTCAAGTCCCTTTCCATAAGGCGGATCAATAAAGATAATATCAAAGTCTACCTTGCTAAGTCTCCTGCAATAAGTCAGAACATCCGACTTAACCAGCTCAGCCTCATCCTCAAACTTAGTAAAATGAATATTATCCTTTATGACACGATAAGCATCCTTATTATTCTCAACAAGAACCGCCCTCTCAGCACCACGAGACAGAGCCTCAATTCCTATAGCACCACTGCCCGCAAAAGCATCAAGAAAATAGCACCCAGGGACCTCACTCTGTATGCAGTTAAATAAGGTTTCCTTGTACTTATCAGCAGTAGGCCTTGTATTATCTCCCTCCAAAGTTTTAAGTGGGAGACTCCTTCTAGATCCAGCAATCACTCTCATAATTAACTAATATACCATATATTGACTACAACAACAAGATATTTTATAAAAAACGCAACATATTGTAAATATATTACTATTCACAGTAGGATATTCTTTATAAATCTCGTGACTGCTTGCAGGCTACGAGATTTTATAAAGAATTATCCGTACCTGCGAAGCAGGAATCAAAAACATATGAGAAAAGCATCTGCGAAGCAGATAGTTGAGCACGAAGTGCGTCTTTTCGAATATTGTTTTTGATTACTGTGAATAGTTTTGTAATAATTATCTGTACCCTCTACTCCGATATCTGCTCCTTCAACCACTTACCTGCATCACTCAGATCATCCTCACTCCAGTCGGAAGTCTTGGAACATCCAGAATCTATAAGAGCTGAAGTCTCATTTTTATTACATAAGCTCCAACCAGCATATGACAGGTTGTACTCATCAATCATGTCGAACCAGTCTTCTGCAGAATCATAATCTATTGCACCATTTCCAGAAGCGTCGCAGATACTGAACTCAGAGATAAATACACAGAGCCCCTTATCATGAGCTGTCTTAACCTTGCTTCTTATATTGTCCTTATGAGTAGCAGCATAGAAATGGGTTGTATAAGCTATATTCTCCTGTCCTTCTATTGGATCATTTGCAGCCATATCTACATCCTGTGACCAGGTTGGTGTACCCACGATTATGATTGCATCCTTATCATTTGCTCTTATTACTGGAATGATAGTCTCAGCATATTCCTTAACATCAGCCCAGGTTGTGCTTCCATTTGGCTCGTTGCAGATTTCATACAGAACATTGTCATAATCTGCATACTTAGCAGACATTTCATCAAAGAACATAACAGCCTCATCTTGATTATCCTGAGGATTTGTATCATGAAGAATGTGCCAATCAATAATTACATACATACCAAGCTCAGTTGCATAGTCGACACCATCATCAACAAGTGACTTAAGCTTTGACTTATCACCATCCTGGCAGTAGCCACCTGATTCAGCTGTATACATTGCAAGTCTTATAAGGTTTGCACCCCAGTCATCGCGAAGTGTCTGGAAGGCATCTTTATTAACATATTCAGGGAACCACGCAAGTCCATGTGTAGATACACCCTTAAGCTGATATGGCTTGCCATCTTTATCAACTATATCTGTGCCAGAGATAGAGAGCTTTCCATGATTATCAAGAGGTGTGCCTGTTTCAGGCTCTTTCTTCTCCTTCTTGGACTCCTTCTTCTCTTCTTCAGACTGAGTTGTTGGCTCTTCCTTCTCGGTCACATACTCTTCACCACCCACATAGAGAACAGCAGTCTTGTCAGCACCAGCCTTCTCGCTATCCTTAAACTTAACCTGGAATCCAACATTTGTAGTAGTGTTGGCAGGAATAGTACTATTGTAATCAACTGAAGTAACTGAAAGAGTGTCACCGGAAATTTTATAAGTACCATTCCAGCTGTCTCCCATAGTTCCTCCAGTAAAGCCAGAAATCTTTACTTCCCAGTCAGATATATCCTCTGATGACTTGTTATGAATGTCCAATGTATACTGATATACAAATGAATCACCATCCTGCCAGTTATTCTCAGCAGAAAGCTTAGCATAGCAGGCAAGCTTCTTATCCGAATCAGTCTTAGAAGCCTTATCATCCTTCTTATCATCCTTCTTATCATCCTTTTTCTCATCAGTATCATTTTCTTCAGTTTCATCTTGTACTGCAGTAGTTGATTCCTTTGTGGTTTCAGTCGTAACCTCAGCCTGTGATGGAGCATTTCCCTTGCTCTTATCAGCTACGATGTAGACGATGAGTCCAATCACAAGAAGTGCAAGCACTGCGATGATGATTACTAAAATTTTGTTGTCCTTTAATTTTTCTCTCATTTTTCTCTCCTGTAATACTATTCTTCGCTTCACCTACAGTACTATCTTGCCATCGAACTCGGTTCCGAATCTCAGTGAGATGTCGTGAGCTAGGCGGAGCATGTCCGAGTGGGTATAGATGTCTGCGACATGAAAGTCCATATCTCCACTCTGTTTTATACCAAAGAAGTCTCCCGGACCTCGAAGTCTCAGGTCTTCTGACGCGATGAAAAATCCGTCATTGGAATCCTCAAGAACCTTAAGTCGTTCCATGGAATCCTGCGTCTTTTTAACATTAATAAATATACAATAGCTCTGAGCGGAGCCTCTTCCCACACGGCCCCTCAGCTGATGAAGCTGTGCAAGTCCAAAGCGCTCTGCATTTTCAATCATCATAACCGTGGCATTTGGATTATTAATTCCAACTTCTATGACTGTAGTTGAAACAAGTACATCTATTTCTTTATCAATAAACTTATGAAGAATCTCATTCTTCTCTGCTTCCTTCATCTTTCCATGAAGATAGGTCACCCTTATATTTCCACCCAGTTCAGACGAAAGCTTGTCGGTGTAGTCAATAACATTTTCCGATTCGCTTCGTTCACTCTCCTCAACCATCGGACATATTACATATACCTGATGACCTGCAGATACCTCTTTCTTGATAAATGAGTATGCACTCGGTCTGAATTCTGTACCAACCACACAGTTCTTTATACTCTTTCTATCTGCCGGCATATCCTTGATAACCGAAATATCCATGTCAGCATAGAGAATTATCGCCAGAGTCCTTGGTATAGGAGTCGCACTCATAATAAGTACATGAGGACTGTCACCCTTCTCTGAAAGCTTATCTCTCTGCTTCACACCGAATCTATGCTGTTCGTCTGTTATTACGAGTCCTAGATTCTGGAACTCAGTCGAATCCTGAATTATCGCATGCGTACCAATAACCACCTGGCACTTCCCGCTCTTCAATTCCTGGTAAACCTCCCTCTTTTCTTTAGAGGACATTGCGCCAGTCAGCAAACGAACAGATATCTTATATGGCTTCAGCATCTTGCTTATATCATCAAAATGCTGCACCGCCAGGACTTCAGTAGGAACCATAAGCGCTCCCTGATATCCAGAGATAGCATTTAGCAAAAGTGCAATAACAGCAACCACCGTTTTTCCTGAACCCACATCTCCCTGTATAAGCCGGCTCATGTTATGATCAGAAGAAAGATCTCCAACTATATCATCTACTGCAGTCTTTTGGCCAGCTGTCAGTTCAAATGGAAGTCCTGCAATAAATCCATCCTTCTTAACTATCGCCTCTTCAGAGATAGGATGGTGATTAGGCTCAACCACTGTCTTTTCCTTCAGCATCCTAATCTTAACCAGAAAATCCAGAAACTCATCAAAAGCAATTCTTCTCAGCGCATCCTTAAGCTTCTCTTCACTCTCTGGAAAATGCATTTCCAGAAGCGCCTGACTTCTTGACATCAAGCTATTCTCAGCCATAACATCATCAGGAAGATATTCAGGAATACTCTCAATGACCGGTCTTACATTTTCTACAGTTCTGGTAATCAGGTTATTCGTAATCCCACTCTTTAGAGGATATATTGGCTGCATAGTACTAAGCATCTTCTGATAGGCAAATTGAGTGAAATACTCAGGCATTTCCATAACACGCATATTGCCTGTAATTTTCACTGTACCAAAAAATATATATAATTCCCCCTTATGGAATTTACTCTTAAGAAATGGCATATTGAACCATACCATTCTGATGCTGCCGGTCGAATCAGCAGCCGAAAGAGATGTGATCGTATATCGTCGCCCCTTATGAGACTCCACATAAGAAACAACCTTACAGAAAACAGCAACCCTTTCTCCTTCAGTGGTATCACTTACGGAGACAGGATCGCTATATTTTTTATATGCTCTGGGATAATAAAAGATAATATCCTTTACTGTATTAATGCCAAGCTTTCCGAGTAGCTGAGCATTCTTCTCCCCAATTCCCTTAACAGATTGTATATTATCAACTAAGTTCATATTATTCTATATAATAAGCTTTATTCAAAGTCATTCTAAGAATCAATGTAATCTTTTATTAATGATGATACAAAAGATTCTTCGCTACGCTCAGAATGACAAAACATTTATAATATTCTAAATATTTATAGTATTCTAAACATTTATTTTAAAGTAATTATTCAACAGACAAGATGTAGTAATAGATAGGCTGTCCGCCGAATCTTACATCCACTTCCACATCAAAGCCTTTACCTGAAAGCTCCTCTTCCAGCTTCTCTGCATAAGCCTCAGCATCTTCCTTAGTTACATCTTCTCCATAATAGAGACTTACAAGGCCTGCATCTTCATCTACAAGTGTTTCAACAAGACCTGTTGTAACCTCTTCTATCTCAGTACCAACAACATCAATTCCATTATCTGATATACCCATAATGTTGTTCTTCCTGATTTCTTTACCCTCAACAGATGTATCACGAACTGCAAATGTAACTTCACCGGACTTGATATCTGTTATTGCTCCATTCATATATTCAAGGTTTTCACCTGGTTCAGCATCCTCATTAAAGCTGAGCATTGCAGCGATACCCTGTGGTATTGTACTAGTGGAAACCACCATAACCTTCTTATCTTCAGTTATATCAGCAGCCTGATTAGCAGCAAGAACTATATTCTTGTTATTTGGAAGTACGAAAACATATTCTGCGTTAACCTTTTCAATAGCAGATAAAATATCCTCAGTACTTGGATTCATGGTCTGGCCGCCCTGAATAATATGATCCACACCAATCTCAGTGAATATATTTGAAAGACCTTCGCCAGCAGAAACCACAACAAAGCCATACTTTTTCTTAGGCTCATCACTTGCAGCTTTATCTTCTGAAGAACTATCTACAGCACCATTTTCAGAACCACTGCTTTCTGATTTATCTGAAGTCTTTCCACTTCCAAGGCCTTCAGCTGCAAGACCAGGAGTCATGGAAAATGAAATTCTCTCTGTATGCTCTTCCCTCATATTATCTATCTTACATCTTGTAAGCTGACCATACTTAAGGCCCTCTTCAAATGCAAGTCCTGGATGATTGGTATGAATATGTATCTTCACAACCTCATCATCTGCTACGCATACAAGTGAATCACCGATTGACAGAAGGAACTTCTTGATTCCTTCAACCTGATCATCCGATATTTCTTTATCTAACAGAATAATAAATTCTGTACAATATCCATATTTTATATCAGCAGTTGAGATATCATCCCTGCTGCTTCCCTTCATGGATGAAGGAGTAATTGTAGGTATATCCTCCAGAAGTCCCGCACCTCTTGCAAGCTTCTGTGGAACTGCTTCACCTTCAAGCACTACAGGTTCACCTTTAAGTGCAAGCATAAAACCACGCATGATTTCCATAAGACCCTGTCCACCAGAGTCAACCACTCCTGCTTCCTTAAGCACCGGAAGAAGCTCAGGTGTTCTTGCAAGTGCTTCATCACCACACTCAACAACCTGCTCGAGAAAAGCCACAATATCATCTTCTGTAGAAAGAAGCTCAGCAGCCTTCTCAGCCATAGCCCTTGCAACAGTAAGAATAGTACCTTCTTTTGGCTTCATAACAGCCTTATATGCAGACTCTGTAGCATGGGCAAGTGCAGATGCTAGAGCCTCAAGTGTTATCTCATCTCTATCCTTTATATCTTTACAGAAACCTCTAAAAAGCTGTGACAGAATAACTCCCGAATTACCTCTGGCACCTCTTAAAGATCCATTTGAAATTGCCTTTGCAATCGAATTAGCTGTAAGTTTATCCAGTCTTTCAAGTTCAGCAACTGCAGACATTATAGTAAGTGTCATATTAGTTCCTGTATCCCCATCAGGAACCGGAAATACATTAAGCTCGTTAATGAACTCCTTCTTATTGCTGATATTATTTGCTCCCGATATAAATATTCCCTTTACGAAATTCATATCTATATTTTTAAGCTGCATTTCTGGTAAATCCTCCATCAAATAATCTGATTATTCAGAGTTATATTCTCTCTAAATTTATAACCCTGGCAAAAAAATATTAGTCAATAACACGAACACCCTCTACAAATACATTTATCTTCTTAACACTTGTATCTGTATAGTCCTCAACCTGATATTTAACCGTACTTATCAGATTATTCACTACAGTTTTAATATTGACTCCGTAAGCTACAATAATGTGAAAATTGATAACAATACCCTCATTATCTATTGTGACACTTACACCCCTGCTTACATTATCGCCCTTTAGAAGTTTAGCGAGTCCATCCTTTACACTTATAGACGCCATTCCCACAATTCCAAAACAATCCAGAGCAGCATGACCTGCAAACTGTGCTATAACTTCGTTATCAATAGTAATATTTCCATTTTCATTTTCAACTAATTTCGACATAGAGCACCTCCTCTCGCTGAGAATCATTATACATAACTTTATTTGATTTCTCAAGAAACAAAGAAAAAGACTGCAGAATAATCCCCTGCAGTCTCATAATTTTTTTATTAATTCTATTTGATTTGTCAATTCTGTTTGTATCAAACATATACATATAAATTACGCATCAAAAGCTAATAAATAAATTCTATTATGCTCTCTCAACTTTGCCAGATCTAAGGCACTTTGTACAAACATAGATAGTCTTAGGAGAACCATCGACCTTAGCCTTAACTCTC
>CACZRU010000038.1 GCA_902783605.1 uncultured Lachnospiraceae bacterium | reverse complement strand
CTTAAATGTAGTTCCATATATAGTATTGTTATGACAAATGTATACATAATCAGCATCTTCTGAAATAGGAAGATCTGAGCAGTCAGGAATATATGAGAATGTCTTGTCCTCTGAAGATGCTATCTTGTTAGCTGTACCATACTTCTGAGCTTCCTGCCATGCCTTCTTAGCCCACTGACCTGTTACGATGAAGTCTGCAACTCCATTCTTCATAAGGTTCATTGGGATTGCAGCAAACTGCTGTGATGCTCCACCCTGAAGGAAAAGAACCTTATAGTTATCAGGAATATCCATAAGATCTCTAAGGTCTTTCTCAGCTTCTTTGATAATGTCATCATAAACCTTTGAACGATGTGACATCTCCATAACTGACTGACCGCTTCCCTTGTAGTCAAGCATTTCCTCTGCCGCCTGCTTCAGAACAACTTCTGGTAAAATAGAAGGTCCTGCTGAAAAGTTGTAAACTCTTGCCATTTTGTTTTTCCTCCATAATATATTATTAAAGTTTTTATTATTTTTTTAGGTTACCATATTTCAATATAATAATACAAAACGAAAAATTATCAATGCCAAAATATTGTGAAATTTCTACACTATTTTGTTGAAAATGACTATCATTTTGTAAATATATCAAATTTTTTATAATATTTTCAAAAATCTGCACTCAAACCACCGTTATCAGTTATTGATATCGACAATTTGAGTGCATATAAATCTACAACAATTATTCAAATTAAATAACATGTATTAATTTTTATGAATATATTTAAATGATATTTTGATTATTTTTTTAATGCATCCTCTGAGTCAAAGCAGGTCTCAATTGAAGCACCAGGTGCAACCATAGGCCAAACCTTATCATCCTCTGCTATCTGGCAGTCGATGAGATAAGCACCTTCACCCTTAAGAGCTTCATTAAGAGCTTTCTCAAATTCAGCTACAGTCTTAACTGTAAAGCCTTTTCCACCCATTGCATCAGCAAGCTTAGCAAAATCAGTCTTGTCCTCAAGAACTGTATTGGAATATCTCTTTCCATAGAACAGATTCTGCCACTGACGAACCATTCCCAGAACATGGTTATTGATTACGACTTCAATGATATGAATATCTTCCCTTGCAGCTGTAGCCATCTCATTCATATTCATACGGAAGCATCCATCACCAGCAATATTAATAACTGTCTTATCTGGACATCCAACCTTAGCACCAATTGCAGCACCAAGTCCGTAACCCATAGTTCCAAGACCACCAGAGGTGATAAGATGTCTTGGCTTCTTAAACTTATAATTCTGTGCAGCCCACATCTGATGCTGTCCTACATCAGTAGTAATGATAGCCTCACCCTTTGTCATCTCATATATCTTATTGATAACAGCAGGTCCTGTAAGGTGCTTCATGTCATAGTTATATGGATTTTCCTCCATCAGCTTCTGAATTTCTGCATTCCATTCAGGCTTCTTTGACGCCTTAACGCCAGCATTCAGCCTCTTAAGAATCTCATTTGCATCACCTATTATCTTTGCATCAACATCGATATTCTTATTGATTTCAGCTCTGTCGATATCGATATGAAGTATCTTTGCATTCTTTGCAAAAGTAGATGCATCTCCAATTACACGGTCTGAGAATCTGGCACCAACTACAATTAGAAGATCTGCTTTATTTACACCAAGGTTTGATGTCTTGGTTCCATGCATTCCGATCATTCCAGTGTAGTTCTTCTTTGTACCATCATATGCTCCCTTACCCATAAGAGTATCACATACTGGAGCATCAACCTTTTTAACCAGCTTAGCAAGTTCTGAACTTGCACCTGAAGTTGTAACACCGCCACCAACAAGGAAGTATGGTTTCTTTGCATTATTGATCATGTCGATTGCAATCTCAATATCCCTGTCCTTGATAGTCTCTGTAACTCTTTCAATTTTTTCCGGTTTCTTAGGTGTATAATCAGCAAGTGCTGCTGTAACATCCTTTGTAATATCTACAAGTACAGGACCTGGACGGCCTGACTTAGCAATCTTAAATGCTCTTCTGATTGTTTCAGCAAGTTCATGCACATTCTTTACGATGAAGCTGTGCTTAGTAACCGGCATAACAACTCCAGCTATATCTACCTCCTGGAAGCTGTCCTTTCCAAGCATTGCAACGCCAACATTTGCAGTAATAGCTACCATAGGAATTGAATCCATATAGGCTGTAGCAATACCTGTAACCAGGTTTGTTGCTCCAGGACCTGAGGTCGCCATACAAACTCCAACCTTACCTGTTGCTCTTGCATAACCATCTGCCGCGTGGCTTGCGCCCTGCTCATGAGATGTGAGCACATGATGAATCTCATCACTGTGCTTATATAATTCGTCATATACATTCAGGATAGTACCGCCTGGATAACCAAATACGGTATCAACTCCTTGTTCTTTTAAACATTCTATAACAATCTGTGAACCTGTTAATTGCATTATAATTCACTCCTTATTTTTTATTATGTGCAAATGGAATCGATTTGCTCCATTTACGCCTTCGGAATTTCAAGGATAGCGCCACGGTTTCCACTTGTTACCATAGAAGCGTAACGAGCAAGGTAGCCTGTTGTTACCTTAGGCTCACGAGGTGTCCATGCAGCTCTACGCTTTTCAAGTTCTTCGTCACTTACCTTGAGTGTGATTGAGTAATTGTTAATATCTATCTCAATCATATCGCCTTCTTCAACGAGTGCAATAGGTCCGCCAACTGCAGCTTCTGGTGAAACATGTCCGATTGAAGCTCCACGGCTTGCTCCTGAGAAACGACCATCTGTTATGAGAGCGACTGTACTGCCAAGTCCCATACCAGCAATTGCTGATGTTGGATTAAGCATTTCTCTCATACCAGGTCCGCCCTTAGGTCCT
>CACZRU010000037.1 GCA_902783605.1 uncultured Lachnospiraceae bacterium | reverse complement strand
CTCATTTTCAGATCCACTTAACGGCTGTGTCACATTAGTTTCTGTATCATCAGTTTCTGTATCATCAGTTTCTGTATCATCAGTTTCTGTATCATCAGTTTCTGTATCATCAGTTTCCTTATTTTCTGTTTTCGTATCATCTTTTTCTGTATTATCAGTTACAAATGTATGTAAGTCCTGTAATTCCGGTAATGGTTCAGCCTTAGCAGTTGAACTACTGAGTTTACAAGGAATCTCTACGATAAACTCACTTCCCTTGCCCTCCGTGGAACTTACAGAAATAGTGCCACCCATCATATCGACAATATTCTTTGCTATAGCCATACCAAGACCTGTTCCCTGAATACCACTAACAGTGCTTGTCTTTTCTCGGGTGAAAGTATTAAATATCGTCTTCTGAAACTCTTCGCTCATACCGATTCCATTATCTTTAATACGAAACTCAAAATCAGCAGCATCTTCAGCAGACGATTTTTTCTCAATAATTCTAAAATTAATGGTTCCACCTGCAGGTGTAAACTTAATAGCGTTGGATAAAATATTCAGCAACACCTGATTAAGTCGCAGCTTATCCGTAGTAATATCTTCATGTTTTACATCCTGCATATCAATGAATAGCTCCAGTTGTTTAGTCTCTATATTAGACTGAGTAATTGTCTTTAATTCCTGAATCATATCAGGCAGATGTACATCCATCTCTTCAAGAGTAACTTTTCCACTTTCAATGCGACTCATATCTAGTACATCATTGATAAGCGACAAAAGATGCTGGCTGGATACTGATATTTTCCCCAGATAATCCTGCACCTGTTCTTTGTTATCAATATTTTCATCTGCAAGTCTTGTAAAACCAACTATGGCATTCATTGGTGTACGAATATCGTGTGACATATTATTGAGAAATGCGGTCTTTGCACGATTGGCACGTTCTGCAGCTATCAATGCATCGGACAAAGCCTTCTGACTCTCAGCAAGCTCGATATTTTTCGCCTCAAGATTCCTACGGGCTTGTTCCTTTTCTTCTACCTGTTTCTTCGTACGACGGATGGCATTTGCAAGAAGAAGAACAATGATCACCGCAACGATAAGGATTATCATACCAACCAGAGCCATGTGATCCAGCACTAAATCTAAGAAGCTGTAGGAATACAGTCCACTGGTATATTTATACGAAATGCTCTGACAATAGTCATCTCCTAGAACATTTATTCCACGATTGAGGAGTTTAAGAAGTCCTTCATTACCAATCTCAACGCCAAAGCACCTGGCATCGCTATAACTCGTCTGATAACGTGACAACTCTTTATACTTTCTGTTTCGAAGAATATCATTTGCCCTAAGTCCATTCAAGGTAGCGCATCCAGCTTTACCCTCAATCACAGCTCTTAAGCATTCGTCACTCGATGGATAATATGTAATTTCCGCTTCCGGATAATTCGTCTGCACAAAATAATACTGCATACGATTATTTTCATTAATTGCAAAATGTTCGGTAGTCTTTTCGCTAAAATCACCCTTATAAACTATCTCCGCATCAGATGTAGACACAGGATTTGACTGGTAGATTCCGTTCTCCTCAGAGTAATAAAGTCCACCGCCAACAGGAAAAGCCACATCAATATCTCCCGAACTAACAGCAGAAATCATATCATCGTAACTTATATACCCACTATAGGTGACATCTATATCCTTCATACCTACAGTATCCATAATAGTAGGAATGATATCCTTAACTATACCTGTTACTTCACCCTTGTCATCTGTATCACTGTATGGAAGATAGTTCTCAAGATACCCAACATGAAGCGTCGTATGCTCATTCATCCATTCACGCTCAGATTGTGAAAACGCCATGGCTGTAACACTTACAGAATAGTACTTAGCACGCAAGGAATTCAGATAATTTGGTTCTTCAGCAGCAAGTAATGCCTGCGCTGAATTAAGTTCCACCAAAAGATCAGATCGATCAATATTAACACAAAGATAATAATCAGATGTACCAAAAACAGTCAGCACCTCTGAATGCTCTCTACCATATGCTCCATCGCTTTCAGCTGCCAGAATATCAACCTCATGAGAATCAAACGCATTAAACAAATCCGTATAATCCGAGTAAGTAACAACTTCTGCCTTCACATTATGATCATTCAGATACTGATTCAAAACATCAAGCATTGCACTGTCTAGCACACCGATTTTACAACCACTGAGTGTAGAAGGATCTGCGGTAATATCCACATTGTCATCACTTTTAACAAGGTAATATGATTCATTACCCATTTCTGCATCTGGATAACCTATAACCTCAGCGCGTTCCTCTTTCCATGCGAGTCCTGCAAGCATATCAATCTCACCATCTAGAAGCATTTGATAAAGATCACCAAAGTCTCCATAGACATATTCATATTCCCAGCCTGTGTATTCAGAAAGTTTACGGTAATACTCATAGGCATATCCACTTTTTACCTCACCTTCCTGCGCACCCTCTTGAAAGATTTCATTCTCGTAATATCCTACACGAACTACCTCTTTATTCGTATCAGCATTTGCATTTATAGGAATACCTGCAACCGCAAGCATAATCACACAGACTAAGATGATCAACCTGTGCCCCCCCATTTTTTTACATTTGTTCTGATTATTTCTCACAGCTATTCCCCTTAGTAAAACATTTTTATTTAATTATACTCGTATTTGTATGAAAAACCAATCAGTTGAAAATATATTAATATATATATAAAAACGCCCTGCAGACAAATTATCTGCAGGGCTCAAGATTAGCCTTCAAACTAATGGAGCATTACATTAATCAACTTTAATCAGATTTTTACCCATAATACCATTAATCTCATTTGTAGAAATAAGCCAATGAACTACTACATATTCATCTCCATAGTATAACTCATAAGCTATCCAGGCACATTCTGTCTCTTCTCCGCCTGCATTTTCAGCCCCAACATACTCTATACGATCTGGCTCACCCAGTCCAAACTTTTCTTTTACAAACTTCTTTACAGCTTCTTCTCCCTGAGGAAGATACTCCTGAGCCTCTTCCCATGTGAAATCTTCACAACTTGCAAACACTTCCATTCCATATTTGTTGATCCTAAACCTACCTTCTGATTTCTTAGGGATTGTTATCTGGTAAGTCTTTGCATTTGGCGCATCATATTCACTCCAGGTTATTTCATATCCATTCCAGCTCTCATCAAACCCTTCACAATCAGACCAATCCGTCTCATAGGCATCAAAGATCCAGGAATCATTCACCTCTTCACCATATATTTCCTTTATCAGGTCTTTTGTATCCTGCTTTAAAGTTTCTTCATCTTTAGCAGATACCTCAATGATTTTTAAATCAAAATCCTCATTTGCCGCTTCGGTTTCTTCATCTAAAGCTTCATCCTCGCTGGCCACTTCTGCATTTTCCTCTATTGTATACATATATTTAGCCTCATGATCAATATACTGAAGAAGCTGCTCATCGGTCATCTCACCCTCAGGAAAATGAATCTTGTTATCCTCTTCAACAAATGCAAGCATATCCGGCTTAAGTTCACTAAGCTTCTCAAGGAATGGCATACTTTCTTCCGGGAACACTCCATCCTTATAATAAGCATCTTGAAGCACCACAAGTCTTTCCTTTTCTGACCTGGTTAATTCTCTAGTCATAGACTCATCAACAGCATAATAGTCATCATTTTCTAACTCCTCAACATATTCCTGCTGTTCTTCCTGAGGCATATTCTCCACACGATTCTTATAACTTATATACGCTGCGCTGGCACTACTACCACTAATAGCCAGCACTCCTATAATACATAATGCCATTAGCGCTGTTGAATATCTAAATCTGGTATCCTTTGATCTCTTACCACTTTTCACATCCTGAATAAGACTTTCTCTCATCTCATCAGATATCTCAATATTACTAATAAGATTTTTATCTATATCATGTTCTCTCATAAACTAATTCTCCTTCTACACTTGTTAGCATTCTTAGTTCTTTTCTGGCTCTTTCTAGTCTCTTCTTTACAGCGGACTCGGAAATACTTAGTATTTGAGATATTTCCTTTATGTTATAGCCTTCAATGTAGTAAAGGATAACTACTGACTTTAGTTTATACTTCAGATTCCATATAAGACTCAAAAGTTCGATTGATGATGTATCCATCCCGTTTGTAACACTTATG
>CACZRU010000036.1 GCA_902783605.1 uncultured Lachnospiraceae bacterium | reverse complement strand
GCTGGAGCTGAGATAACTACCTTCTTAGCACCTGCATCGATATGAGCCTGTGACTTCTCCTTTGAGCAGTAGAAACCTGTACACTCAAGTACTACGTCAACACCGATTTCTCCCCATGGAAGCTCTTTTGCATCAGCCTTAGCATAGATCTGAAGAGTCTTACCATCAACGGTAATTGTATTTGCTTCATCATCTGCAGAAACTGTGTGAGTTCCCTCACCGATCTTTCCACAGTATCCACCCTGTGCTGTATCATACTTCAGAAGATGAGCAAGCATTGAAGGCTTTGTAAGATCGTTGATAGCAACAACCTCATATCCTTCAGCACCAAACATCTGTCTGAATGCAAGACGACCGATACGTCCAAAACCATTAATCGCTACTTTTACTGCCATTTTATAAATCCTCCTAAGAATTTTATTATGAATGCCGATTTAATGTGGCATGTCCGCTCTGTTTTCTGATCAAAAAATTCTTTAACTATAATTCTTTGATTAAAATATTATAAACAAATACGAATCTCATCAAATCAGCTAAACATTCTGCCTTAATATAATAACTTTTTTTAGGTGCTATTTCAAGACTTGATTTAATAAAATCTCAATAAAAATGTAACAAATTTCTTTTATTTTTCAAGAATATTTCTATCTTTGAATTAATTTTTCATTTCTAAAAAAATCCTAGTTTTCAATAAGAAATTTATGTAAACCCTTTTATATTAAACTATGGTTATATTTATCTAATTATGTTAGAATAAGCAACGATTAAACCAAAAATAATTCAACCAAAAGCACTAACTAAAGTATAACTATAAAAAACATCTAATATCGACAAATAAAAATTACAACCAAAAAGGAAACAATAAAATGAATAACAACATATATATTCCAGACTATCACCTGCACTCCTGCTTCTCAGCAGACTGCGAGACAGATATAAATGAAATAATTAAACAAGCCATGGATAAAGGAATGACTTCTCTATGTTTCACTGATCATAACGATCTGAACTTTCCTGACACTCCGGATAACCTGATATTTGATCTGGACATAGATAATTACATACCAGCACTTTCAAAGCTTCGTGAAGACTATAAAAACGCTTTAAATGGAAATGCACCATTTGACATTCGCATAGGTCTTGAGCAGGGAGTCATGCCTTCCACATGTGATGCATTAAACAGTTATAGCAAGGAACGTCCAGGACTGGATTTCATCATCTGCTCTTCGCATGTGGTTGATGGAGGTGATCCATATTATGAAGAAAGCTGGCATTATCCGGATGGTTCATACAAGGATGCCGATAAGCTGTACGAAATGTATTTCGAGGATATGCTCTATAATGTACAGCATTTTACCAACTATAATGTTTATGGACATATTGATTATATCTTCAGGTTCGGTCCTGAAAGGGTAAATAATACAGTCTTCAAAGAAAAATATTTTCCTAGATTTAAGGAAATCATGCATGAAATCCTTTATACCATCATCACTAATGGTAAAGGAATAGAAATAAACACGGGAAGCCTATATCGAGGATTAGATTATGCTCATCCTCATATGGAAATATTAAAGATGTACAAGGAACTCGGTGGTGAGATAATCACCTTTGGAAGCGACGCTCATGATCTGGAACATATTGGATATGCATTTACTAATGCTGCTGAAATGGCAAAATATGTTGGATTCAAATACTACTGCACTTTCAAGAACATGAAGCCTGATTTCCAAACTATATAATGACTCAATATAAGAACATAATTATCAACAATCAAAAAGAAAAAGAGAAAAATGAATTCAAAAAATATATCAAACAATACAATCATTCAATACTTCAGAAAATTTATATCCACACTGATGATCATCAGTGGTGCACTTATTGCTTCCTTCTCAGTTGCATGCATACTTCTTCCAAATGATGCAATTGACTATGGAACTGCCGGTATAGCGATCATCATAAGTAAGCTTACTGGAATGAATCTTTCAGCAGCTGTTTTTGTCGTATTCCTGCCATTCCTTATAATCGGTGGGTTTACTCTTGGAAAAAAGTTCCTCATAAAAGCTATTATTGGTTCAGCAGCTTATATGATTGGACTGGAGTTATTTGAGAGTATTGCATTTGAACTGAATACGGAGCATTTCATAGCTGTTGTATTTGGTGGAGCAATTCTTGGCGGAGGTCTTTCTCTCATTCTGAGATGCGGAGGATGTATTGACGGTTCAGAAATACTTGCAACCATGGTAGTTAATAAAATCACAGAAAAAAAGGGCAAGAACATCAGTATGACTGGCATACTGCTTGTGTTCAATGCCCTTGTATATACAGCTGCATTTCTCCTGATTAATAGAAACAGCGCTTTACTAAGTCTACTCGTTTATATTGTTGCTACTGCTGTCATCGATCACTTCACTGACAGATTTGAAGCAATCAAACAGGTTACTATAATCACCAAGAATCCTGATCCAATCATCAAATGGATTAAGGACGATATGAAGAAGACCTGTACTGTTATGGATTCCTCCGGAGCTGTTGCCGGTGAAAACAAAACTGTTATCTGCTATGTAACCTACTTCGAGCTTCAGAAATTCAGAGAAACCATCAAAGATTTTGAAGACAGCGCATTTGTCACAGTTTCTACTATCGATGAGATAATTAAATAAATAGATTTTCTAGTAAATAATATTCAAGTAAAATAATTAATTAAATATGGACTAATAAAGCAGGCTAGTCCGCTTCAACCACATTTATGCTAAATGCACCAGGACCAAAGCTTACAGCAACAACTGGATTAGTCTGCTGCATAAATACATTCTTAAACTTCTGTTTTTTCTCTATCTGTTCTCTAATAAAATCCTGTTCTTTCTTAGTAAGCCCCACACAGCTGATAAATATAACTGTGTCATCTATCTTTGGACCAGATAAAGCCTTATTAATATACTTCTCCCATACCTTCTCTGTTGATCCAAAGAGAATTCCCGCCGTGGCAACATGACCATTTTTAACAAATGAAACCGGTCTAAGCATAAATGACTTCATAAAGTTAGCATATCCTGCACTAACCTGATTTGATCTGGCTATATAATCAAGATTATCAACCATAAAGCTGCTTCTCACCCTATCTTTAAGATGACCAAGTCTTAATACAACCTCGTCTGCACTCATTCCGGCACCAACCATACGACAGGCAAAAAGAGCAACCATTCCCTGTCCACATCCAAAATGTCCACTGTCAAAAACTTTAACATTATCAAATGATTCAGCAGCCTTCATCGCATTATCATATGGCCTTCTATCCATATTAGCACATGTTGTAACATGAATAACATTATTAGCTGTTGCAAGTGTTTCTGCAAATAACTTTTCATATTCATCCGGCATTGGAGGATAAACCGAAACCTTCTTATCCGAGTCAGCCATATAAACCATAAGACCTGTAGTATCTATATCTACGCCTTCTCTAAAGATTCCATCCTCAGTTTTAATCTTATGATTAATAATAGCGATATTATACTTATCAATAAGTGCCTGTGGCAGATTAGCTGTACTGTCTGTTGCAATAGCAACTCTTCTTTTTCTCTGATTGTCATTCATCCAGGATACGCTCTCACCACTTTCCATACCACTGGAATCTATTACACGGATCAGATTCTGAGGAAGCTGTCTAAAGACTTCATTCTCAAGATCATTTCCAGTTACAGGCTTTACAACATAGCCATCAAAGCCTGTTCTTGCATAAAGCACCCTGTTCTCCTCACCTGCATTGGCTGTAAGGATTACAATCTTAGAATCACGGCACTTTCCACCTGCCTGACTCTTAATATTCTTATAACATTCAATACCATCCATCTCTGGCATCAGATGGTCCATAAAGATTAGGTGGTACTCATTATCCAGAGTTTTCTCCAGAGCTTCTACACCATTTTTAGCTGTATCAATCTGAACTTTAATATCGCGAAGCAGCTTAGTAACCACAAGCAGATTTGATTCATTATCATCTACTACAAGGAGTCTTGCATCTGGAGCCTCAAATTTATGACTATAGCTGGATTTGTTATGAACTCTGTGTTTCTTCTCATAGTCATACTCACCGATTTCCTTCTCAGAAGCAGCCTTCTGTGGAATCTCAATGATAAATGTGGATCCCTTAGTGTAAACACTGTTTACAGTAACTTTTCCACCCATAAGATCAAGAAACTGCTTAACTATAGAAAGTCCAAGTCCTGTTCCTTCAATATGCTTAGTATTATCTTCATCAACTCTCTTAAATGCTGTGAAAAGATAAGGTATATCCTCTTTCTTGATACCCATACCTGTATCCGAAATAGAATAGATAATATTATAAATACCATCCTCCTTTTTCTCGCATTCAACAGAAAGTGATACAGAACCCTCCTTGGTATACTTTATAGCATTATTAAGAATATTCATAAGAACCTGCTTGATTCTTACTTCATCACCTCTAAGTTCTGCAGGAATATCAGGTGCAACATTTATATGAAAATCAAGATTCTTTTCCTTCGCGCGAATCCATAGCATTCCTACAATCTCAGACAGCATATTTCCAGTAACATAAGGTTCTATAAGAAGCTTCATATCGCCAGACTGGAACTTTGACATATCAAGAATATCATTTATAGTATTCAGCAGCATTTTACTTGCTGCTCTGATATTAACAGCGTCCTCAGCAATTTCATCACTAATATCCTCGCGAAGAATCATCTCGTTCAGACCAATGATTGTATTAATAGGAGTACGAATCTCATGACTCATACTTGAAAAGAATCTGTTCTGAGAAGCAACAAGCCCCTCTATCTCTTTATTCTTTTCTTCAGTTATCTTCTTTTCATTCTCTATGATATTATGCTGATTAATTATAATAAACGCTGTATTAGAACCAACAGACAGAAGCGTGATAAATGATATTAGATAAGCTTGTAATCTGGTGAAATTAATTACAGAATCAGGAAGAAAAGCTCCTGCAAGATAAACAAACACTCCAACGGCCATCAGTAAAAGAGTAAATATCTTTTTTAATTTATTACTTTTTAAACTGACATTATAAAGAATAAGAAGATATAGAAACCATATCGGAGCATCTCCCATTATTCCTCCACCAGTCAGAAAAAGCACAGGAAAGAATATACCACCCAAATAACCACAGATAGCAACGGCACCCTGTACTATCTTATCTTTCTTATAAGTCATATAACCTGTAACTGCAATAAAGATCAGAGAAATCAAAACAACAGCTGTTGTAATCGTAAAACCAGTAATAAACAGTCTGATGAAAAATGATATTATCAAAGTCTCACAGGTTATAAAAAGCTCAAAAATATAGATTCTTATAAGAACATCTATATCATCATTATATAAAAATTTCTTTACGCTAGCAGGCATAGTATCTTTTCTCCCAATGTCTTAAAAACTTCTATAACTCTCGAATGATTTTCTTCGATATATTCAGCATTCTCATTATGAGCTGCTTTTTCAAGTTCATATGCATCTTCCGATACTTCAGGCTTAGCCCCTATCATTTTAGAAGAACTCTTCATGGCATGAATAACTATCTCATAGTTCTTCCAATCCTTATTCTCCAGATAGTTATTAAGCTTAGATATCTTTTCATCCATTTCACTGGCAAACTGCAGAATAACCTCACGATAAAGATCCGAATCACCACCTAGATAATACAGCGCCTTATCCATATCAATATCTATATTTGCAAGTTCTGTTTTTATGTATTCGTCATCCTTATTGTCATTTGAAGCATTATCATCAGGACCAAATTCCAAGACCTCATCATCATCTGACGAACCTGCATCATCTGCCGGATCAAACTCAAATACTTCATCATCATCCGATGCATCTTCTGAATCATCCTCTACAGGATCAAACTCAAATACTTCGTCATCATCCACTACATCTCCAGAAGCTTCTTCTATAGTTTCTTCTCCCGGACCAAATTCAAACACTTCGTCATCTTCTGTTTGTTCTTCTGTTTTGCTTTCTATTTGAACATCTATTATATTTTTAGTTTTTACTTCTGCTTTATCTTTTATCTTATCAACAGATGTATTTTTTTTCATATCAATAGAAGCATCATCAATACTTTCAGCCTCTTCTACCTCATATGTAATAACGCTATCCGGAAGTATTCTCTTCATGGTTCTTTCAAGTTCCTCAATCACAATAGGTTTACTTACAAAACCATCAAAGCCTTCTGACAGGAACATCTGCTTTGCTGAACTCATTGCATTTGCAGTAAGGGCAATTTGTGGAACTTCTCTATTAAGACCTTTAACATCAGAACGAATCTTCTTCATAGCTTCAACACCGTCCATGTTGCCCATCATATGATCCATAAAGATAATGTCATACTTATGATCACGGCAGAGATCAATAGACTGCTGGCCTGAGGTTGCTGTACTAACCTCCATTCCATATCTCTTAAAAATACTCTTTGCAACAATAAGATTCATCGGCTCATCATCAACAACAAGAGCATGAATTCCATTTAGCTTCATATGGCTGCCAGGTGTACGATTTGCCTTAGTTCCACTATTAAGAATAGAAACAATTGGAAATGAATATAATGGCTTCAGCTGAACTCTCGCTTTAGAATTCTTCGGAAGCTCAAAACCATGTTCGGCCACAACAATAACAACTGTCGTTTCAGCCAGTTTTTCCATAAAATCTCTGTCATTCATATATTCTCTGTCGCTGACAAAAAGATGTGTAATATTCTGAGTCTTGGAAAGATTCTTAAGCGCTCCTATGTCTTCTGTCTTATGGAAATCAATTCCGAGTCCTCTAGACATTGATAGAGACTGTGAATTATAAAAATCTCTAACCATAGGATTTGAAAAATTATCAAACTTAAGATATGCAGCAAGAAAAATTTCATTTGGATTAGATATAGACATACAACAGCTGGAATCAACGACCTTCATAGGAAGACTGATTCTTACTGTAGTACCAACCTCCGGCTTACTATTTATGGTCATAAATCCGCCCATGAGAGCTACGAAGCCCGATACAATAGACAGGCCAAGACCAAGGCCTCCACCAATTCTTGCTCTGCCGGAATCAGACTGATAGAACCTCTCATAAACCTTTTCAAGTTCATCTTCTTTCATACCGATTCCCGTATCGGTAACTTCTATGCAAAGATTCACTCCATATTCCTGAGGTTCTGAATTGATTTTAAGATATACACCACCATCGTTGGTATATTTAATTCCATTTGAGATAAGCGCTTTTATGATTTTTTTCAGCTTCGTAACATCAGTATTCATGACAGCTGGAATATTAGGGTCAATATCAATGACCAGCTCTACGCTGTCCTTTCTAATCTCTCTGATGTCAGACATAATATCATTGATAGCTGAGGAAAGCATGAAATCCTCATTATTCTTAACGATATTTCCTCTGTCAATTTCTGAGAAGTCTAGAATATCACCGATCTGATCTGATACTCTTCTGCCGGCTTTCTGAACCTCTTCCATATCTCTCTTAACATCAGTATTCTGTTCCTTCTCAATACAGATGCCAGAAAGTCCTATAATTGCATTTACAGGAGTACGAATCTCATGAGAAACATTGGCGAGGAAATCATTTAGTCGTTCTGTTGACTCAGTAAGTTCTTCAATTTCTTTCTTAGAAGAGTTTATAACCTCATTCCAGTTATTAATTATAGTTTTCAGGAAATATGCCAGCATCGTAATAACCGAATAATGCATGGTTATACGGCAGATCAGAAGTATATTGAACTCTGTACCATTCAGTCCAGACCATATAAGATCGTAGGTAAATGTAATATAAAATGTAATCTGACATAGTGTAAGGAATGGCTTAACCCCTGTCATGATAAAAAGCATCATGATAGCTGCCATTACTATGGCCAGATCAAAGGTACTTGTATTATGAATTCCATAGAGGAAATAATTGCACATCATGATTAGTGCTATAATCCACAGCTTCTGCTTCTCTGGAAGTGAAGACTTAATATGCAGATACCAGCATGAGGAAACAGCCATAGCAATAAGCGCCAGAACCCACTTGTCCCAGCCAAGAAGAAAAGTAATTATAACATGCATCAAGGCAAATATTGTATATCCAATTATCAGGATTATTCGCCCTGTGTGAAATAGTTCATTTGTTTCCTTGTTTAATTCCATATAGTTCCCCTGATTTCTTAAGATTCTTCGCTGTTTTTTATTCTACTCTTCATATCCAAGAATACGATACTTCTTTCTAAGAGCTGCTAGTTCAAGAATATGATTTACGCGAACCTTAAGTATTTCTTCTTCAAATGGCTTTTTGATGAAGTCCATAACCTTATTCTTTGTCAGGCCCTCAACCTCCTGGCCATCACTGTCAGCATCAGCAAGGAGAATAATAGGAACTCTTGCCATATCTCCTCCCATTTCTTCAAGTGTATCAATAACCTTAAAGCCGTGTACACCCTTAAGGTTTAATTCTAAAAGAATAAGCGACGGAACCCTATCAGCATTATGAACATAATCATAAAAATCTTCTCTGGAGCTTAGATGATGTACTGTAATACCATATTTGCCTAACACTCCCATAATAAAATCGACATCCGCCGATGAATCTGCAATAAGGGCAATATCCGCTTTCATCTTAACTGGAGTTACAGTATCATCATTTCTAACATAATCTGATTCATATTTAATTATAACTGTGGATTTATCCAGCTTTGCATCAGATGAAGATGCATTATTCCAATCATCAATTATCTGGTCAATTACTTTTCCTACAAACTCCTCTCGAATATCAGTAAGCATTACAAAATACTGATTGAAACGGCTTCTTGTAAGAACATCTGACTTACGAAGAGATTCTCTGATATGATTACCAAATTCATCACAGCAGTTCTTGTAAGCGGTTGGATCAGAACCCTCAGCCTGTTCAAGAGTAAAGAGAACCTTGCTGGAATTAATACTATTTCGAATAAAGTATCTTGTTGTGTAACGGAAGACATATGAGAACGCTTCCATATCAAGCTGCATAGCGACATTCGGGATATTCCTCTCACCCATTATTTCAGAGAGTGTATTTATATCCATAACTGCAGAATCCTCTTCTTCTTCGAAAAGTTCTGTAGTGTACATAGCATAGCCGTGTTTTCCATTTTTCTTTACTACATAAAGAGATTTATCTGCAAGCTTTAGAAGCGAAGCATAGTCATTACCATGTTTAGGAACAAGTATTGCTCCGATAGATGTTCCAAGTGGAATGCTCATATCTTCGCCCATCATTTCCTTAGCAGATTTTACAAGCTTTTCGTTCAGCTGTTTTGTGATATCTGCAACAATTGCTTCATCCTCCACACCTGTACAGAAGGAAACAAATTCATCACCACCAATTCGGCCATATTTGCTTCCCTTAGGAACTGTTTCTCTTATGATATTTGCAAATGAGATAAGGACCTTATCACCCATCTCATGCCCATATATATCATTTACCAGTTTGAAAGAGTCAAGGTCGATCATCATAAGACAGCCTGTCTTCTCAATACACATCTTAGCCAGTTCATTATTGGTAGCTGACTTGTTGAGAAAACCTGTAAGCTTATCAATTGTGGCCTCGCTCTTAAGATTCTTCATCTCATTCTGAGTTGATATTACATTATCAATACGGCGAAGGAGAACCTCCGGATTAAATGGTTTTCTGATGTAATCAGCAACACCCATCTCAAAGCCACGAGTTTCTGTACCCGTCTTTTCATCAGCCGTCAGGAAAATAACCGGAATCTCATGAATATCCAGGTTCTTCTCCAGTTCCCTTAATTTTTCCAGAGTTTCGAAGCCATCCATTTCAGGCATCATAATATCCAGAAGAATAAGATCTGGTGCACCATTTTCAGTTATGTAATTAAGCAGTGCCCTTCCTGACTTAAGTGCAGTAACTCTCATATTATTCTTACTGAGAATACTTCCTGCAGCCTTAAGGTTAGCTGTATCGTCATCCACAACCATAATCCATTTTGCCATGAGTAGTACCTCCCTCACTTTTATAAAGTCATGACATCAAAGCAGACTATTATTACAAATAGCTGCTTTGATGTCTCTTACAAGTCTATCTATTATAAGTAATTACATAAATATTTTTTATGACCAAGCTCCACTTTCTATGCCTGCACCGGAAAGAAGACCTCCCACAAGAAAAGCAGATAATAAAACACCTGCCGTTCGTTTAATTATTTTTTTCTTCATACTTAAAATACCTCCTCTCGAAGAAATAAATAATATATATTTTGACACTTATTTAGAGAATAATGTGGAGAATAGTCCTCGCCCAAGGCTTGCTCCCACATTTCCACCAAGTGTCTTTCCAAACTTTCCGAACTTGCCCCCTACAGTCTTTCCAACCTCACGGCCAACTGTACCGGTAATGCTGTTTCCAACTGATTTGGCAGCTCGCTTCTTCGCAGCTTCTTCCTTTTCTTTTTCTCTCGCTGCAGCCTTTGCTTCTGCCTCAGCTTTTTTAGCAGCTTCTCTCTCTGCCTTTTCAGCAGCTCTGGCAGCTTCCTTCTCTTCTTTCTCACGCTGCTTCTCTGCTTCTTTCTCCTCTTTCTCTCTTTGCTTCTCAGCCTCAGCCTCTTCCTTAGCCTTTGCTAGTGCTTCAGCCTCTTCAATACCTCTTCTCTCAAGGAACTCATATGCTGAATCAGGATCAACAGCCTCAGCATACTTACTATAACAAATGCTGGACTTGATCAGTGTATCTCTCTGGCTGTCTGATATTGAACCAAAGTTTGACTGTGGTGGAAGAATATATGTCTTCTCTGCCATAGAAGGAATACCGTCCTCCCCAAGGAAAGAAACAACAGCTTCACCTGTTCCAAGAGAAAGAATCGTGTCAAATGTATTAAACGCAGGATTCTCTCTAAATGATTCTGCTGCAGCCTTAACAGCCTTCTGATCTGAAGGAGTATATGCATGCAGACCATGCTCAATCTTATTGCCCAGCTGTGCAAGAACTCCGTCAGGAATATCCCTTGGATTCTGTGTACAGAAGTAAACTCCAACACCTTTAGATCTAATAAGCTTTACAACCTGCTCAATTTTTTCCAGGAGAGCCTTAGGTGCATCTTTAAAAAGAAGATGTGCTTCATCAAAGAAGAATACCATCTTCGGCTTATCCATATCTCCCACCTCAGGAAGTCTCTCAAAGAGTTCTGAAAGCAGATAAAGCAGGAATGTTGAATAAAGCTTTGTATTATTGATTAAGCTGGAACTATCAAGAATATTGATCATACCTTTACCCATATCACCAAAGGTAAAGAAATCCATAATATTTACTGCTGGTTCACCAAAGAACTTATCACCACCGGCAACCTCAAGAGACACAAGAGCTCTGACTATAGCAGCTATAGATTGAGGACTCATTTTGCCGTACTGAGCCTCAAACTCTGAATTATGCTCTGATACGTAGTTGAGCATAGCCTTAAGATCCTTGGTATCTATAAGAAGCAGATTGTTGTCATCTGCTATTTTGAATACGATTGATAAAATATCTGACTGGAGGTCATTAAGCTCCATAAGACGCGCAAGAAGAAGTGGTCCAATCTCAGTAATAGTAGTTCTGAGTGTTACACCCTTCTCTCCATAAATATCCCATAAGGTTACAGGATATCCCTTGAAACTAAAGCCAGCCTCAGCAAGCCCAAAACGCTGAATTCTATTCTGCATATTTTCACTGTCTTCACCAGGAATAGAAAGTCCAGCAATATCCCCCTTAACATCGGCCATAAATACAGGCACTCCCATATCCGAAAAGCTTTCAGCCAGAACCTTAAGTGTAACTGTTTTTCCTGTACCAGTTGCACCTGCTACAAGTCCATGACGGTTTGCCATCTTAGGAAGAAGACATATCTTCTCGCCTGCATCATTTATACCAACCCATACTTTACTGTCGTTATACATTTTAACCTCCTCCTGCTACAACACTTTATACTTATTTCTTGTTTTTCTTTTTATCCCCAAACTGTTGCCTTCTGCGTAAGAATTCATACTGAGTAAGAATTTTATCCTTTTCTTCCCCCTCACCTGGTTCAATCTCCATTGTTTCAGGATTGTACCTAAGAAGTCTTCCGCAGTATTGACAATGGCCAGGTGGCATATCTATATCAATCCTAAGATCAGCCTT
>CACZRU010000035.1 GCA_902783605.1 uncultured Lachnospiraceae bacterium | reverse complement strand
ATTTCCACATGTATTACAAAACATAGCACTCCTCCAATCCATTACATAAAAACTAAAACAAAAAACAACAAACTGTAGTGTCTCGTATTATACATTGTACCATATATTGTACCATATAAACACCCTCATAATACTACTAAACCAGCAAACTTCTAACGAGTTTTCTCTCATACAAAAAGGGAATAACAAGTCAGCACTTATTATCCCCTGTCATTATTTTATCTATATCCACCAGTCAGTGGTGGTAATTGTTTAGTCGTATGATCTCAGCCCTCTGAGGAGTACATCGAATTCGTCTCGCGGCATTGGGCGGTCATACAGATAGCCCTGAGCCATGTTACATCTTACATCGCGTAGGAACTGCGCTTCTTCGCCAGTTTCAACTCCTTCAGCAATTATCTCCATGTTGAGTTCTTCAACCATCTTGATCACATTTTTTATTACAACCTTGTCGTTATTGACTCTTTCCTCGTCAGCACCATCAATACCCCTGACAAAGGACTGATCCAGCTTTATTACATCTACCATAAGATCCTTCAACAGGCTGAGCGATGAATAGCCTGTTCCGAAGTCGTCGATTGAAACATGTATCTTGTGCTCTTTCATCTCCTGCAGGAACTTTTTAAGTTTCTTTGAATCCTCATAGCAGGCAGATTCAGTAAGTTCAACCTCAATATACTTCGGATCTATTCCATACCTTTCAACCGTTGCAATCACCTTGGTTGCGAAGGCATCATCCTTTATGTGGAGTCTTGAAAAATTAGTTGAAACCTTTACGGGTTCCATGCCCTGATCCAGCCAGTTGCGAATATCACTGCAGACTATATCGAATACATACATATCCAGTTCACAGATACTTCCGTCATGCTCAAGAGCAGGGATAAATGACATCGGAGGAACCACATTTCCATCCTGTATCCATCTAACCAGCGCCTCGCTTCCACAGAGAGAGCCGTCCTCTAGTTTAACCTTTGGCTGATAGTAAACAACAAACTCTCTATTCTGAATCGCCTTATTGAACATGAAGGTTGACTTCTTGGCATTCATTTCTCTGTTCTGCAGTTCCTCGCTGAACCAGACAATGTCTGAGTTTCCCTCGCGCCTAGTTTCACCCAGCGCAGTTCCGGCCTTTGATACTCCTGCGCCAACATCATCTCCCTCTTTCATTGGATAGAGACCAACTCTAAATGAAATCTCTATCTTCTTCTCCAATCCACTCTCAAAATGCATTGGATTGATGAAATCAAGGAAGCCCTCAATTCTGTTGCTTCGGATAAGTGCTACGAAGTTATCGCCACCAAGACGGGCTATAATCTCCTCTGGAATAAGGAATCCATAAATGTTGTCCACAAGTCCACGAAGAACCATATTACCTTTATCAATTCCATATCTTCCATTTAGGAACTTAAAATTCTTTATATTGAAGAACGCCACAGTGTACTCAGCCAGTTCACCCATAGTCTGAAGCTTCGCACCATGACGAATAATTCCATTTATATTAAGCGCACCAGTCATGCTTTCCGTATATGCAGCATTTTCAAGAACAGTCCTCATTCTGGCTCTTTCAAACAAAGAAAAAAAGCTGGCACATATAAAGTACAGATCGTCCTTCTCATCAGCGTCCCATTCATAATCCTTAACTGGATATGCATTCATCGCTATGTCAATTCCACCAACTGTGTGGAACTCCATAGGAAATGGCACAGGTGTATATCCACCCTTTGACTGATAGAGGACATCATGTCCATGATAGCCAACTCTTTCAACCGCATTAGGCGTAGCCGTAATGATCGACTCCAGCCTTCCCAAATGTAATTCATCCGCAATGAGTCCCATAGACTCCTGCGTGTATTCTACTATATCTCTTACTGTAAGCCCAGCCTTACCAACACCGCGAAAAAAGTTCTTAAAATTCTTACTGTATAACGAATTCCCCATTTCCCTCTCCATGCTTTTTGATTATTGCCCCCAATAACTCTCAGCCACTCTCAACCATTCGTTTTTCAGGTCGCATTAACTAAGCCACAGCAATTTTGTATTTTAGCACAATGTTAGAAATATGTCATCAGAAATTTAAATATTTTATATAAAATTTTTTAACTATTTATCTCATGACATCTGCAAAGCAGATAAATACTATTTAATCAGCCTTCTCGTCCTTTGCATACAGCAGCTTCAATATTATCGGCGTAAGTATCGAGCTTACGATGATCAGAAGAATTACCGAAGTAAAGTACTTGCTGTCCAGCATACCAACCTCAAGTCCCTTCTTGGAAACAATCAGCGCAACCTCGCCTCTTGTCATCATGCCGACACCAATCTTAAGGGTATCCAATCCTTTATATCCACAGGCTCTGGACATAAGTCCACAGCCAATAATCTTTGCGAAGAGTCCTACCAGAACAAATCCCAGTGAGAATAGAAGAATAGTCATATCCAGTGACTTCATGTCCGTCTGAAGACCAATGCTGACAAAGAACACTGGGCCGAAAATCATGTAAGAATTGACATCCATCTTCCTGTCAATATACTTCGAATCCTCAAGTGAACTGAGGATAATACCTGCCACATAGGCACCTGTAATATCAGCGATTCCGAAGAACTTCTCTGCTATAAATGAAAGCGCAAGGGCAATAGCAAGTCCTATGATCGGTATTCTCTGGGTATGAGGATATTTGCTGTCCAGCCATTTCATCATCTTGTACAGAATTATTCCAACGATTATCGCAAGAATGAAGAAGCCTATAGTTCTGAAAATAACATCGCTAATCTTGCTGCTTGGATCACGGAAGCTGATGACAACAGTAAGCACCAGAATACCAATAACATCATCAATTATCGCTGCACTCATGATAGTTGTGCCAACCTCATCTGTCAGCTTGCCCAGCTCCTTAAGAGCCTGCACAGTTATACTTACCGATGTAGCAGTAAGAATGGTTCCTATAAAAAGCGCATGGAAGAATTCATCAGTTCCAGGTTTCGCAAAGCCATAGAAACACATGTACAGAACGGTTCCACCAATAAGTGGCACAAACACACCAGCACAAGCAATAAGCGTTGCCTTGACCCCCGTCTTCTTAAGCTGAGTCAGGTTGGTCTCAAGTCCTGCACTGAACATCAGAAGAATAACACCAATCTCGGCAATACCCGAAATAAACTCATTTGGAGCCACCCATCCCAGAAGACTAGGTCCCAGCAGCAGACCGGCAATAATCTCGCCTACAACCTGAGGAGCCTTCAGTCTTCTAGAAAGAAGCCCAAATGACTTCGCGCATATGATTATGATTGCTATATCCTTTAGAATTTCTAATTTATCCATATCAAAATTTCCTTTGTCTTTATATCATCCACATCTCAGCCACGATATTTTAACACACCATATATAAATATAAAAGCGTAATAATCACGAAAAAAACTCGAATTATTACGCCCCTGTTGTTATTCTTTTTGTTATTTGTTTTTCGCATGCAAAATGGACCTGTACTTATACACCTGTCCCTTTATGCTTATCCATTTACACTTGTGTTGAAGCACGGTCGATGAGATCGTAACCAAGCTTCACCATGCGGACCGGCCTGTCTTCCGCTGTATCTCTCAAATTATCTATAAGTATATCAGTAGCATTTCGACCACTTTCCTCATAGAAATACCTTACTGTTGTGAGTTCCGGAATCAGTACCTGGGCCAGCTGAGAATCTCCCTGTCCGACTATCATCACATCCTCTGGAATGCGTACCCCCTTCTCATGAAGGAATTTCATAGCTCCAGATGCAATTGTGTCAGTAGCCGCAACAACAGCATCTATATCGTCAAACTGCTCGAAAGCCTTCTTCATGCTGTCGTATCCATCCATCGAGTTAAACTTTCCGATGACTCTTCTGTCACAAAGCTCGTCTAACCCTGCATCACACACCGCTTCCTTGTAGCCCTTATATCTATTCAGTCCTACTGCCTTATCAGCTTCTGTAACTCCAAGATAAACCAGCTTCTTTCTTCCTTTTTCAATGAGGAGCTTTGTTATGTCATACTCTGCATGGTAGTCATCATGATAAACAGAATTATAGCCTTCAACCTTCTGACCTATGATCACAATTGGAACCTCCATGGCCTTAAGTACTGATTTATGTTCATCCGTAAAGAGTGTCCCTACCAAGATTACTCCGTCCACCTGCTTATCTCGAAACACTGACAGATACTCAAGTTCCTTCTTTGGATTATTCATAGTATTTGCAAGAAGAAGCTGATAATCATTTGCGTCTGCCACTTCCATGATACCTGCTACAACTCTCGCTATCGAGCTCGAATCAATTCTTGGTATAATTACACCTATCAGATTCGTTCTTCGTGTCCTCAGCGTCTGCGCCTGCATAGAAGGGTAGTATCCTGTTTTTTCTACTACTTTCCGTATCGCTTCACGCTTCTCATCAGAAATGTACCCATTATTAAAATATCTTGATACAGCAGCAGTAGAAACTCCTGCCATTTTTGCTATTTCTTTTATTGTCATATTTACTTTATCTCCTATATCGAAAGAGTTTTATCAACTCACTATTATAATTCATGAAATCGTTTTCATCCATGTCTAATTATATCACATAAGGAGAATCTGTACATTAATAACCTAAATTATCATTTACTAGTATCACGCTGATTCTTCCTTCATGTCTAGAGAACCTGGTTATCAGGAACTGACAACAGATAGTATCTGGTGATTTACAGTCAAAACATGATCCAGTCTTAGCACACGGAGTATCAAGACCGAATCTCTGTGCATTTATCGGAGCGGCCACATTTCTCGCTCTCTTCATAGCTCCGTCCAGATCATCACAGATTTTATTCATTCCTACGATAAACAGCACATGCTTCGGGCCCTGTGCGATGGCTGACACTCTGTTGGAGTTACCATCAATATTTACAATGATTCCATCTTCTGTCATTGCATTCGCACTGGAAATGAAAAAGTCAGCATCATAAGCCATAAGCATTGCCGCTCTTTTATCTTCGTAATTATCTCTGTCAATGAAGTTATACTCACCTTCTTTAAGGGCATCCACAAGACCAATCTCCCTGGCGCTCATGGCTCCACCCATGGTTACAGAGGAACCTTCCGGAATCAGCTCCAGTGCCTTGGCAAGAGCCTCTTCTTTATCAGCTGCATAGTATGCCTTCATATTTCTGGACTCAAGTCCCTTCATGACCTTCTGTGCAAGCAGTTCATTTCTTTTTATTATGTTTTCGTTCATATGATCCACCTTTCTCTTTTATAAAGATCCTTCGCTTCGCTCAGGATGACAATTAATTTGCTCAGGATGACACTCTAATCCCCCATTTTGAAAGCTACCATAGTGATGTCATCAAACTGTTCAGCTCCATTTGCAAATTTGTCCACATCTTCTCTTACAGTTTTTAGAAGATCTGCAGCCTTCAGTTTGTGATTTCCTTCTATACAAGCCTTAAGCCGTTCTTCTCCGTACAGATTTTTCTCCTTATCGCGAGCCTCTGTCACGCCATCTGTATAGAGGAACAGCATATCACCTTTTTCAAATGGAATCTCATTATTTTCGTAAGCAGTCCCTTCAATAAAGCCCAGCTTTGTAATCTGGGGAATACAGTACATTACGCAGACGAATATCAATACTATCCACTTAGGTTGTAAAAGAATTTTTTGTAGTTTATCTTTCATGATAAAGTTCGCCGAATCCTTTTTTTATTTACTCACTTTCCATCCCATTTGACCATTCGTTATATTCCTCTTGCGTTACATTACCATTTTCAGTCACTGTAACAGAATGATAACCTGAAGAATATGAAGAAGATGAAGAAGATTCACTAGATGAGCCCGTACCTCCCATCGATGGAATATCAGGAATTCCTGGTATTGGAAGCTCCGGCCGACTTTGAGGCGTATTATCAGTATAATTCGGGGCACTTGAAGAAGAACTACTATCAGAATAACCATTATCGGAAGAACTACTATCAGAATAACCATTATCAGAAGAACTACTATCAGAATAACTACTATCAGAATAATCCGCCGACGAATATGAATTAGCATTTGTGTTATTCCTTACTGGTGTAGAATTATTCTCTTCTGATATATTCTGAACTGCATCATCTGATTTTATTTCATATACCGCATAAACATTTCGCTCTTCATAATCTGAGCCACCTGAATTAAAGCCATCTGAATGAAAGCCATCTGAATGAAAGCCATCTTTGTATAAAAACACATATTTCTTATTATCTAATTCTTCAGGCATATCCTCCGAAGTAATATACGCTTCGTCAATCAGCTCATATTGATCAGAGGAATTATACTCATCAAGAACAGAGTACACACCCTCATCAATCTTCCAATAGTACTTTGAATTACAAATCTTTTCAAACAGATCATACGAAATATAAATCGCAGGACGACATCCAATATTTTCTTTATCTGGAACATCTTCCGATTCTTCACCATTTTCATCAATAACGAGCATTATTTTTTCATCAGAAGAATAATCTTTATCTTCTAGATACTTTTCAACCAGCGTCTCCCCAATAACAAATACTTTGTCATCTTCTGATTCATCAATTATTGTTTCTTCCGTTGATATTTTATGCTCTGAAGCACTCCAACTACATGTTTGAATTTCATTATACTCATCTTGTGAGAATGCATTATTGGCAAACTCTCCATTCAGATATTCTCGTAATTTACTTGTACTCCATTTTAAGTCATCTTGTACTTCAGAATATACAGCTGTACTAAATACATTCTCGCACACTAACAAAACCATATCATCATCCTTCGCAACTGCCACCCATTTTAAATACTCCTCTTTGTTGTAATCCGTCTGCAGAAAACGTCCAAAGCTGATAACTGTACCCGCATTGTCAAACTCTTCAATTTCAGCAGCATCTGTCGAACTAGACTCTTCTGTCGTACTAATTTTTTCAGTCGAAACGCCATCTGACTCAGCTAATTGAGCAGAATCAGTAGAACTCGCATTCAAACTGGCATTGGCTATATCTCTTTCATCTGCTTCTGCGCAGAAATATCCTAAAGTTACTACACTCGCAACTAGAAATATTGCATAAATCCATCTTACAGCCTTTTTTCTTAGAGCCTTTTTTCTTAGAGCCTT
>CACZRU010000034.1 GCA_902783605.1 uncultured Lachnospiraceae bacterium | reverse complement strand
GTTCATGCCACTGGTACTTCTTACAAATAAAGAGAAGTATACAATGCCTATCATGGTTTCACTTCTTAGAGGTGATATTTACAAGACTGAGTATGGTTCAGTATATATGGGACTGACTCTGACGGTATTGCCACTTATCATAGTGTACTTAGTTCTTTCAAAGTACATTATCGCCGGTGTTGCACTTGGTGGTGTAAAGGGATAGTGTTAGTACTTAGAAATATGAGTTGGTTTTATCGACGGTGCTGGGGCACCATAAAGGTGAAAGGTTAATAGGTATGGAAAAGGTTACTCGAGGAGTTCTTATGAATCTCCAGAGTAACCTTTTTCAGTTGAATTTAATCACTATTCTTTTTATTTGACTGATCTTTGCTTTTTTTGTTGTCCATTAGGTTTTTGTCAAACTTAGGATCAGGATTATGCGGATTTTCTATATTATTCAGTCGAAGCTTTTTATACTCACTAGGTGAATAATTGGTATATTTCTTGAAAGTTCTGCAGAAGGATGGGAGATTATTAAAACCGCTCTGGAATGCAATGTCAGTAATCTGAGTATCTGTCATCAGCAGTTCTTCTGCAACTCTTATTCTCTTAAGTGTAAGATAATCATGGAAGGTATATCCAGTCTGAAGTTTAAATAGTCTGAGAAAATGATATTTTGAAAATCCAGTAAACTTAGCGGCATCTTCAGTTGAAATATCCTCAGCATAATTTATATCCATATATTTAAGGAGATTACTGATTCTGTTGACGGATTGGTTTAGATTTGTACTTTCCTTTTTAACAGCATTTTCAGAGTGTTTAGCAATCTCAGCAAATACTTGATACATCTTTGAATAAACTATTGTTTCCCAGAAATTTGAATTGGTGAAATATACAGAATTCATTTCCATGAAGAGTTTGTAGACTTCATCATAAATGTCTGGGCAAGTTTCCATATTACATAAGAAAGCATTAAAAAACATAGGCTCAATAGTTTTATAGTCATGGGAATTGAAGAATTCCTGCATCTCTATAAGATAGATGAACCTTACTCCATAATGATCATTTATGTATTCGTGGAGCATGTTAGGTGGGATGATCAAGATATCCCCTTCTTTAAGAACATGAGACTTTCCATTAACGATGATCTCATAGGTGTTTTGAACACAGACACATATCTCAAATGCCTCGTGAGAGTGCAGTGCATATCCATGTGTCTGGTTGTTATACCAGATTCTGATATGAGAGGAGGAGTTGAAGTTTATCAGCTCCTTGCTGTTCCTTACCATTCTGCCTTCTGCAAGTTTCTCATCATCAGGCTGCAGGTATTTTTCAGGAACCTCTCTTGATTCTGTATCAATTTTTTCTACATAGTCTTTTGCCATAGCATGGTTACCCCTATAACTATATTTGGTTTATTCCTTAAAGTTACTTTTTTGTTTGAAATTCTGTTTGCCACTCTGTTAGGAATTCGGTTAAGAATTCTGTTCTGAGTTCTGTTCTGAGCTTTCTACCCCCTCAATCTTTGCGTAGAAACCTACCAGGAACATTGAACAAAAGTAAGCAAACAAAGCAGTCAGAATAAGCCCCCATAAAAACCATGTATATACCATAACCTTATAACTAGCATAGTAGAGAACTACTGGCAGTGCCCAGATGAAGAACATCTTGAACCAGACACCTAGATTTGAAAATGCCAGAGCTACAGAGTTAAGCATGATACGAGGTACTGTGTTCTCATATCGTGCTAAAAGTGGGAATTGAAGTGGAACGGCGAATGCCAATAAGAAAAATTCAAATCCCACAAAAGCCAGGAAAAATTTTGATAAGCTGTTATCATAGACTATTACATATATGTATTCAAAATACATAGTAATGATTATGAATAGATCTATCAGCCATATAATAGTTCCCTGTTTGAAATTAGATTTAAATGCATTCCAGTATTCACTGGTGATAGTTCCCTCTTTATTGTCTACCATTTTGTTGGTGACGGTGTAAAGAGCCGTAAATGCTGCACCTATTGTTATGATTGGCAGACAAGAGATAGTGAAGTAGATATTAAGTACGAAGAGGTCGCCCATCTTTTCAAAGCAACGCATAAGTCGCTGAGCAATAGTGGGAACCTTCTCAGGTTCTTCCTCATCGAGCTTGCTATAGTTGCTTGAATCTTTTGATGTTGATTTAGAGTTTGCCTTTTCTTCTAAGCTAACATCTTCTTCAGTTGTTTTAAGTTCTGTTTCTATATTAGCAGTAGTGTCTGCAGAATTATTGTTTTTTTTATTATCTTTATTATTATTTATATTGTTTGAGTTATTCTTTTTTGCCATTTTAATTAGAACTTTCTTATTATTTCTAGGTCAGGATTTATTATACTTTAACATTTTTATTTTTTCAAGCAATGTGATATTAAGCTTTGAAGTAGCTCAGATAATATGTTATATTTTACAAGGATTAATGCGTTTTATGATAAAGTTGCGAAAAAGCTTTGATAAAGTTTCGTTAAAGTTTATTTTTAAGGTTTAGGAGTATAGTAAAGGTTTAGATGGGAGATGTAATAAAGAGGATAATTCTTGGGATTGCAGGTGTTATAGTTCTGGCAGCAGTGGCTTATTCTATAGTAACATTTTTATTTAATTCGGATTCTTCCAAGGATGACGACGGGCCAGTGGAGATTGGGAATGTTGATTCGATTGTGGGACTTGATGAGTCAACGACTGAAGCAACAATTGCTACAACAGAAGCCAAGGTGAAAGATAAGCCAAGTGATACGTCTGTTCCAGCGGCAACTCCAGCAAATGCTGAGGCAGATAGCAGCACAGACGATAATAACGGAGGTGCCGGTCAGAAGACACCTAGTAATATAGATGCCACAACCTCTGAGAGTGATATGGTGGATAAAACAGCACCTAAGTTCCTTATATCCAATAAAAGTATTACTATAGACAAAGGAACTCAGTTTGATATTCATGATTATGTTGGATATGCAGATGATGTGGATAGGGATGTAGATCTAAAGATTAATGGAGAAGTGGACACCAATACAGAGGATGCCTATCCGATAACTGTGACACTTACAGATGATACTGGTAAATCTACCAATCTTGATGTCAATGTTAATGTGGTTGCATCATCGGGAAGTATCACTGTTGAGGGCGGTGGAACTCCAACTGGTGGAGAGACCTTTGAAAAGTTCCAGGAAAAATATAAAGAGGATAATACGACACTTGGTATTGATGTATCAAGATGGCAGAATGATATAGATTTTGAGAAGGTCAAGGCTGCAGGCTGTGAATTTGTAATTATGCGACTTGGTGGATTTGATGACGGGGAGCATTATACAGATAGAGGCTATGAAAGATATATTAAGAATGCAAAGGCGGCCGGGCTGAAGATTGGTATATACTGGCATGCTGAAGAAAAAAATGAGGAAGAGGTTAAGAAGAGTGTGCAGTACCTTCTTAAGATTCTTGACGGTGAGAAGCTGGATTTTCCAATTGCCTATGACTGGGAGGATTTTCTTCATTTTGAAGATTATGGAATGAATATCTATGATATCAATAACTGCTACAGTGCATTCTCCAGGGAGATAAAGGCTGCGGGGTATGATTCCTGCAATTACAGTAGTAAGAATTTCCTTGAAACCGTTTGGACAAATGGAGAGCAGGACAGAATCTGGCTGGCTCATTACACAAGTTCTACCAACTATGCGGGCGATTACTATATGTGGCAGCAGACCAGCCAGGGCAGGATAGATGGAATAAGTACATATGTTGATTTTAATGTGATGTATAACGATAGATGATAGGTTTACATAATGCTTTGATATTCTCTTTTGAGTTTTTGAAATTATTGAAAATCAAGAGAGAATATCAGAGCATTTTTTTATTACAGAATTAATGATTTAGCGGTTTTATAATAATTATACAAGTGAAGATATTTAATTAATTTATCAAAAGAAAGTGATAAAAAAACTTAAAAATTTAGTCATTAAATGATAAATGTCTAGTTGCTTTAAAGGGCTAAAGTTAGTATAATATACTCTGTTCGTGTCATGTGGATTTGAATACTTGGATGTACTGTAAGAGATATATTTTCGGAAGAATGTTATTTGGATTCTGCATGAAGGAAATAAGTAACACTAGGTAAGGAGGCTGTACAGTGATTGAACAGGCTATGAAAGCAGTTGAAGAAGCTGAGGCAAGAGCATCTGAAAAGGTTCAGGCAGCAAAGAGTGAAGCTGAAAAAATACGTAAGAACGCTGAAGAAAAAGCTGAACAGATGAAGAAGGATGCCGAGGCTGCTGCGAAGACAAATGAAGCTGACAAGCTGAAGGAATCTGAAGAGCAGAGAGCGGTTGCTGTCGAGAAGGCTAAAGAAAATGCTAAGACTAGTGCTGAGTCTCTGAAACAGTCAGTTGCAGCAAAAGAAAATGATGCTATAGATGCTATTATAGCTAAGCTTGTATAGATAGCATAATATGTTTCATTTTGTTATTTTAAGCACAATATAACTAATATATATAACTTGATAATAGAATATAAGAAAGGCGGGAAATACTTTGGCAATTGTTGATATGCGAAGGCTTACCGTGTGTTCTTCGAAGAAAAATCGTAAGGCTACACTTGAGTTTTTGCAGGAAATAGGTGCCATGGAGATAGATGATCTTGATCCAAAGAAATTCCTGGAGGAAACTTCCTACGAGATT
>CACZRU010000033.1 GCA_902783605.1 uncultured Lachnospiraceae bacterium | reverse complement strand
TTTATAGGACTCATTTACTTTAAAGTCCAGTTCTTTGAGATTTTCAAAATTTATCTTGGTTGACAAGATTCTATCCTCCTATGCTGCACTCTTACTATCTTTTTTCGAATGATGTCTTCTTTTTTTTGCTGTTGCATCTTTTCCATGGGTCTTTCTCTTTGATACACCTTCTTCAAGAGGTATCATACCAAGTGTATTGATACCGAGATACTTCTCGACATCTTCACTTGTTCTGATTGTATCATTCATAAGGTGCATAACAACTATGATTCCACATATAAGAACAAAACCTAACATTGCACCAATCATAGAATTCTTTATAAGATTTGGACTTGAAGGACTTTCAGGTATCTGACCATAATCCATGATATTTGGAGCCTGTGTCTCCATTACTTCAGCCATTCTCTCGGCACTTACATCTGCAAGTTCATCAACTATCTTCTTAGCAAGATAAGCATCATGGTTACTTACAGTAATCTCAAGGAATCTTGTATTTGATGGATTATTAACAGACACACTACTTCTTAATTCTCCATATGACATATCAAGACCAAGATTCTGGATAACTTTTTCAAGTACTGGACGACTCTGAATTACAACCATATAATCCTGAGTAAGTGATGTACCCATCTGAATATCAGAAAGGCTTGTAATACTAGTAGTCTTAGTAAGTACATACAATATTGATGTTGATGTATAAACCGGTTTCATCATAAGTGTTGTAAAAGCAGCTGCTCCTGCAAGACCAAGTGCTGTTACAAGAATTATCGCCCATATCTTTGAAATAAGTACATGAACAAGTTCCATTAAATCAATTTCAATTTCTTCATTCTGTTTATCAGGCATGAATATAACCTCTTCCTATTATATTTTTATATACAGATATATACTGCTAATCGATGTATTCACCTTTTATAACCATCTCAGCAGCTCCATTCAACATCCACTCAGCGTCTTCTACTCCACATTTTTTAACAATCCATGGAATAAAGTCCTGAGTATAAGGGGCTCTGGAATCTGTATTGTGAGCATCAGTACCAAAGAGACTTATATATCCCTTTTTAACAAGCTTTCTACACCATCTGGTGTTCTCATTTAGAAAACCTCCATCGACGCTCGATATATTCATCTGCAAAAGGCATCCCCTATCCATAAGCTCTTCTATTCTATCGAGCTTTCCTTCTACAGCATGATATCTTTCAACATGTGCGATGATTGGCCAAAATCTGGCCTGTGTCATCTCATCAACGGAATGAAGTATCTCCTTCCATGGCGTACGAATATTGTACTCTACCAGGATATACTTTGTTCCATTCATAGTATGGATGTCTCCTTCACGAAGTCGCGTTACCACACCTTCTTCGTAAAGAATTTCATTTCCAAGATATAGATTTAAACCATCAAACTCTCCGGATTCATATACAGCTTCTTTGAGTTCATTAAATCTTCTATCCAGTTCATCATACTTATATTTATTCTTTCCAAGCATATAATGAGGTGTAAGAATAATATTTCTTGTTCCTTCTTCATAAGCAATCCGAAGCATATCAAGAGTCATATCCATATTTTTTGAACCATCATCTACGCCAGGTAGTATATGACAATGTATATCGAATAGATTCATTTGCGCTCTTTCCTATCTGTCTTTAAGCATACTCTTGTACTGTCCTACAAGTGATGCAGCTATCGCAGTTGCAAAAAGTCCAATAATAACAAAGACTTTAATGATCCAATCCATCTGATCAGCCAGGAAGTTATATAGATAACCCGGCTCGACCAAAAATCTTGTTTCTATATGTAACTGGCTAAGGATTATAGCGCTAACAATTGAAAGAAAAGCACTAACTGATGTTGATATAGCCAGAGACTTAACACCTCTATCTCTTCTGAGATCCATAAATATATTACAGAATCCTCCGATAAGAACCGTAGCAATAGACAGTATCAAACTGATCAAAGTATAATCCTTTACATCATACTGAACTCTTTTTATGTAAGGTGCAATACTACGGTCATTGATTTCTGTTCCATCTGGAGTTCTTGAACCGGCAAGAGTTTTATCTATCGCAACTTTTTCTTGTACTATGAATGAATCGTAGCTTTCATAGGATTCACCAGCTTCAGTCTTATCAGAAACATAATCCGTATATGCATATCTGAAGTAACCACTCGTCTGAATATTCTGAACTATCTTACCACTGTTGAACACACCAATGGATATTGCAAGTATAAGACATATAAGTGAAATAGTAATTGCTGATGTTACTGTCATAACATTTCTACAATATTTACGAATCTTTCGTCTATGTCTATGTCCTTTTCTTGGTTTTGCATTTTCCTGTTTCTTAAAACGCATACAACCTTTTGCAAAAAGGACTATTGCAAGTAAAAGCGTGATTG
>CACZRU010000032.1 GCA_902783605.1 uncultured Lachnospiraceae bacterium | reverse complement strand
TTCAGACCAGAGGCTTATAAGGAACTGGCTCCAGCAGATGTTGCTTACTATGACGGAGTGGTATATGTGGACCTTTCTAAGATCAGACCAATGATTGCACTTCCATTCCACCCATCAAATACGTATACAATTGAAGAGCTGAATGCTAACCTTAAGGACATTCTTCATGAGTGTGAGGAAAATGGCAGAAAGCAGCTTACAGGCGATGTAGAGTTCAATCTTACAGATAAGATTCGTGATGGAAAGCTCTATGTTGAGCAGGGAATCATCGCTGGTTGTGCAGGTGGTGGATTCGAGAATATCTGTGATGCAGCTGATATACTTAAGGGTCACTACATTGGAAATGATGAGTTTACTCTTGATGTTTACCCAGCAAGTATGCCTGTTATGATGGAACTTGTTAATAATGGTAGAGCAGCAGACATCATGAAGACAGGTGCTATCATCAAGACTGCATTCTGTGGTCCATGTTTCGGTGCTGGAGATACTCCTGCTAACAACGCACTTTCAATCAGACATTCAACTCGTAACTTCCCTAACAGAGAAGGTTCAAAGATTCAGAATGGTCAGATATCATCAGTTGCACTTATGGATGCAAGATCAATTGCAGCTACTGCTGTTAATAAGGGTTATCTTACACCAGCAACTGACCTGGACGTTGAGTACACAGGACCAAAGTATTTCTTCGATAAGACAATTTATGATAACAGAGTATATAATGGCTGGGAGAATGCAAAGCCAGAGGAAGAACTTAAGCAGGGACCAAATATCAAGCCATGGCCAGCAATGCCAGCGCTTACAGAGAATCTTCTTCTTAAGGTTTGCTCAGTAATAACAGATCCTGTAACTACAACAGATGAGCTTATTCCTTCAGGAGAGACATCGTCATATAGATCGAACCCTATTGGACTTGCAGAGTTTACTCTGTCTCGTAAGGATCCTGAGTATGTTGGAAGAGCAAAGGAATTCCATGAACTTGAGGTTGTACGTGAGGAAGGTGGACATCCATGTGAAGTATATCCAGAGATTAAAGAGGTTATGCCAGTGATCAAGGAGCAGTTCAATGGTGTAAATCACAAGAACACAGGTTTTGGAAGCACAATCTATGCTGTTAAGCCGGGAGACGGCTCAGCTCGTGAGCAGGCTGCTTCTTGCCAGAAGGTACTTGGTGGCTGGGCAAATATCGCTCGTGAATATGCTACAAAGAGATATCGTTCAAATCTTATTAACTGGGGAATGCTCCCATTTATTATGGATGATACAGCTGTTGATGTAAGCCAGGAAAATCCTTACGGATTTGAAAATGGCGATTATATCTTCGTACCTGATGTAAAGAAGGCAGTTGAAGAAAAGGCTGAGGTTATCAAGGCTTATATCGTCAACAAGGGAATGAAAGAAATATCTCTGAAACTTGGTGAACTGACTGATGATGAAAGAACAATCATCACAAGTGGATGCCTGATCAATTACTATCGTGAAAACTAAAAAACTGGGAGATTAGAGGGGTATAAATGGTATAAACCAATTGTTTTCTTTTTGATGTTTGCTTCGGCCTACGTAGTTTTATCGCTTGTGGTATCAGTTGCAGCAATGATGACTTCACCAGATTATAAAGCTTTAAAGGATTCTATTCTAGGTACAAAGGGGCTTGAAGCGGGATCGGCACTGCATATAGTGAACAACATGACTATATTTTACATGGCAGGATTTGGATTTGCCGAGATAAATTCTGAAGCTAATATTCCGGGAATGATCGTTGATGCGCTCATTAATATCGCATATGTCATATTTTTGATCGTAATTGATAAAAAGTTTCATTGGTTTGATGAGGTTAAAAAAGATGATGTAGTAATTGAATAACATAATGAATAGTTCGAGTTCTGTTTTTCTATTTCGCTCAAATGGAAAAATAGAACTCTTTATTTTCCTGCAAATATTCTTCTTTTTCTATCAAGTATTTGGTACCATTTTGAACTAAGAAATGATATTATGTTATATGGTCTATGGAAAATGTATTTAATATCATTTACCACTAATGCAGATAAGGTTTTCTCAAATTGCCGTAGAAAAGAGGTGAGGATATGAGCTATGGTACATTTTGGGTTCTAGTTGCTGCGGTAGCTCTGATTGTGGAGATAATATCTCTAGGGCTTTCGTCAATCTGGTTCACTGGTGGCGGAATAGTCGCGGCGATTATTGGTTATGCAGGCGGGCCGTTGTGGCTCCAGATAACAGCGTTCATTGTTGTATCGACCATATTGCTTTTGGTTATGAGACCATTAGCAAAAAAGCATTTGGCTATAGGCCAGGAGAAAACAAATACAGACAGTTTGATCGGTCGAACTGAGAAGGTCCTTACAACAATTGATAATAGTGCCGGAACAGGGATGCTGAGACTTGGTGATGTCGAGTGGAGAGCGGTTTCTGATGACGGCAGTGTAATTCCTGAAGGGACACTTGTAACAATTCAGCGTCTCGAAGGAACGAAGCTTTTCGTAAAACGGGAGCTGTCAAATTTTTAGTTAGTAAATTTAATTATTTATATAGTACTAAGGAGGTTTAAGTATTATGCCAGTATTAATTGTAATTTTAGTTATAGCAGTTGTTTTGCTTTGCAGCTGTCTAAGGGTTGTTAGACAGGCAAATGCATATGTAATAGAGAGATTAGGTACCTATACAGCAACCTGGGGCGTTGGACTTCACATGATGGTTCCAATTATTGATAAGGTTGCAAGAAGAGTATCACTTAAAGAGCAGGTTGCTGATTTCCCACCACAGCCAGTTATCACAAAGGATAATGTTACAATGAGAATAGATACCGTTCTGTTCTTCCAGATTACTGATCCAAAGCTGTACTGCTATGGTGTTGAGAATCCACTTGCAGCTATCGAAAATCTTACAGCTACTACACTCCGTAACATCATTGGTGATCTCGAGCTTGACCAGACACTTACATCTCGCGAGACAATCAACTCAAAGATGCGTGCAACACTTGATGAAGCTACAGATCCTTGGGGAATTAAAGTTAACCGTGTAGAGCTTAAAAACATTATGCCTCCTGCAGCAATCCAGGAATCAATGGAGAAGCAGATGAAGGCAGAACGTGAAAGAAGAGAGCAGATCATTAGAGCTGAAGGTGAGAAGCAGGCGGCTATTACGGTTTCAGAAGGTGAGAAGGAAGCTAAGATCCTTCGTGCTACAGCTGATAAAGAAGCTACAATTCTTGCTGCTGAAGCAAAGAAACAGGCTGCTATCCTTGAAGCACAGGCGCAGCGTGAAGCTGCTATCCAGAGAGCTCAAGGTAATGCTGAAGCTATTCGTCAGGTACAGCAGGCAGAAGCTGACGCTGTTAAGATGATGAATGATGCAGCT
>CACZRU010000031.1 GCA_902783605.1 uncultured Lachnospiraceae bacterium | reverse complement strand
CATAACCCCTTCGGCCGCTTCTTCAGGACTCATCATTCTTCCAATTGGTATATCATCACATATTTCATTTATTTCTTCTTTAGTCAAATGACTATTCATATCAGTATCTACTATTCCAAGAGCCAAAGCGTTGACTTGAATACCACTAGGTGCTAATTCTTTAGCAAGAGCCTTTGTCAAGGAGTTAACTCCGCCTTTAGTTGCGCTATAGGCTGCTTCGCACGATGCGCCAACAGATCCCCATACTGAGGATATATTAATGATTTTTCCTGATTTATTCGCTATCATGTCTGGAAGGAAGACGTGACAGGTGTTATATATGGAAGAGAGATTAGTAGAAATTGTCTCATTCCACTCATCTGGAGTCATGTCAATAAGCAGTCCAGTGTATGACAAAGCGGCATTATTTATCAAGGTATGTATATAATTAGTGTTGGACACCTTATCTGAAAAGGAATCAAGAGCTGGATGGCTTTCAGAGCTATCATTCAAGACACTCAAGAAGGATGTAATGTCAGAGTGGAGCTGGCTGATATAATTTATATCGCCAACATTTCCAATAGAAGTGAAGCATTTAACAGATGGATTTAGTTTAGTAATCTGTTCAGCTGTTTCATTCAGCATATTAGAATTATTATGAGCGTTTAATATAATATGAGAATATTCATCTGATTTAGCGACTTTTAATGCAATAGCCCTTCCTACTCCTCTGGAAGCACCAGTGATAAGAATGCTCTTCATGAAAACCTCCCATGAACTGTGAATAGTAACTTTGATTTTATTCTATCATAAATCAGCGCAAACTTGCAATGTAGACTATCCTTTGTTATACTTCATAGCTGAGATTGGTTTTGATACAGATAATGTTTTTTATATAATGATATATCAGGAGGCGTTTTATGGCCAGAAAGAAAAAAAAGAGTGCAATGGGGATATTCTTTGCATTCTTCTTAAAGGCAATAGTTATTATTTTGGGATTAGTTATTCTTGCAATGAGTGCTTTTCTTGTGAGAACAGTTATTCTGGCTAAAGATTCAGAAAGTCAGTCAGAAGCGGATGAAAATGCATTTGAAGAGGATCAAGAGGATGAACTTCTCACTGCCGAAGAGATAAAAGATGATTCATTATTGTTTGATGAGTCAGAGGAAGGGGCTGTCGGAGGAGAGGAAGTCAGCACATCAAATGAAATAGCCAAAGATGCCTCTATTGTAGTATTAAATGGGACACAGACTGCAGGGCTGGCGGCTGCCTGGAAAGATAAGCTGGCTGAGCAGGGATATACTAATATTCAGACTGGAAATTATTATGGTGGAGACCTGGCAACATCTAGAATTGTTCTGGTTCAGGATGGACTTAGTGGCAGCTCACTGCAGGCATATGTTACAAATGCAACTGTTGAAAATGGTTCAGCTGATTCAATTTCATGTGATGTATCCCCTGAAGGCGTTGTTTGCTATGTTATTATTGGAGGATCTGACAATATATTAGCTCAGTAATGGTTAGTATCACCAAAATGAACAAATATTCTTAATATTCTTAATAGTTTTGTAATATGTTTGGTATATGTTTCACAAAACAAATTGTAAAAACATATAATTAAAATCCCTTTTTTGTTCAATTTTGATATAAAAAAATAGTCAATGGACAATATGAACAAAGGTTATTTGAATTATTTATGCAAGACATACATAGTTTTATAGAATAAAAAAGTTTATTATGTATAAAGTTTGAAAAAGAAACGAAAACTAAAAATTTAAAAGCAAAAATTGTAAAAGCTATTTAGGAGGATAATAAAATGGCAGGATTACAACTAAAAAATATCTACAAGATTTACCCTAACGGATTTAATGCTGTTAAGGACTTCAATCTTGACATCGAGGATAAGGAGTTTGTTATCTTCGTTGGTCCTTCAGGATGTGGTAAGTCAACAACACTTCGTATGATCGCAGGACTTGAGGACATCAGTTCTGGTGAGCTTTGGATTGGTGATAAGCTCTGTAACGATGTAGAGCCAAAGGACAGAGATATCGCTATGGTATTCCAGAACTACGCTCTGTATCCACATATGTCAGTTTATGATAACATGGCATTTGGTCTTAAGCTGAGAAAGGTTCCAAAGGAGAAGATCGACAAGCAGGTTCATGAAGCTGCTAAGATCCTTGAAATCGAGCACCTTCTTGATCGTAAGCCAAAGGCTCTTTCAGGAGGTCAGAGACAGAGAGTTGCCATGGGACGTGCTATCGT
>CACZRU010000030.1 GCA_902783605.1 uncultured Lachnospiraceae bacterium | reverse complement strand
AACCAATCCTCCGATCACCAGAATATTCTTTAAAGTACTATTCATCTCGATATCTATAAATGCCATTCCCATACTAAGGATAAATCCCACCAAGGAAATAATCGTTGTTTTATTAAATCTTTTACTCATTTATATTAAATACCTATAATCCCTTCACAAATTCAATCTGTTCCCATTCTAACATGGACTACTGTGTCACACTAAAAAAACTCAACCTCTTTCACCAGCTACAATTCCTCTTCAAGCATATTTTCAAAAATCACTTCCTCAACTACTTTTACACATTCATCTGGATGCTTCTTGATATCCGTCCCCCAAAAACGAAGTACAGTCCATCCCATCAAATTAAGTTTTTTATTTACCTCATCATCTCTGTCTATATTACGTGCAATCTTGCTTATCCAATACTGACTATTATTACTATCCTTCAAATGATCTCGAAGAGTTTCCCAATCCTTGCCGTGAAAGAATTCTCCATCACAAAAAATAGCTATTTTATATTTAGTCATCACTATATCCGGACTGCCAGGAAGATTCTTGTAATTCTTTCTATACCGATAACCTTTCTGCCACAAAGCCTTTCTAAGGCTCTGTTCAATCGAAGTATTCTTCGACCTGATATGAGACATATTTTTATGACGTTGTTCCCTTGTTAAATTATCCATAAAATACCACCGAAATCACATAGCTTTGTATGTTCCGCAATACGCAGATTAATGATACCATATATTTCTCTGAATACTCTATGTATTTTCTTACTGTATTTCTTACTATACTACCAGTCTTCCTATCCTCTCTGCAACATTAACCCTGAGCTCCATTCCTGCGTTGAAGTCGATGGTATCTTCAAGAATACCGTCCGAGAATACTACTCCATTTTCTGCCATGTTTGATACAAATGTCAATGTGTCATCAGGAGTTACATTTCCATAGACAAGTCCCGCTTCCGTAAATCGGCTTGGATACGGTTCTCTCACCTGGAAGATCAGCATTCCACTGTCCCAGCTGTACTGTGGATCTGGAACCTCCCCAAGGTTAAATGCTTTCGCCATGCCACGAAACTCTGCCATTACAGAGCTGTGCCACCCCGTCATTCCAAGACCAGTCGAGATTATAACTCCTGAAGATGACTGGTTCTCAGTTACTCCATTATAGCAGATATGATACCTGGCAGAGGTATGATTGTTTATTCCTACAAAAAAGTCATTTACTGCATAGAGAATTTGACCGTCAGTTGTCTCTGCTTTGCCCATGGTAATCTGCTTCTCATTAAATACATTCTTTATAACGGCAGGAAGAATCCTATCCATATCACCAGCTTCAAATGGGAGAAGTTTTCCATCCCACCTCTTAACATCTGGATTCACTCCAATAAGTGGCTGACCGTCTAGATACTTCATTACATTTGCCACAAGCCCGTCCTGACCGACCGCAACTACGATGTCCTTATCTCCAAAGATCATATTTGGTATATAGTCCCTGTCAATTTCCTGAACCCTTGCATATTTCTCAGCCAGGAATCGGACTCTTTCAAGCGCCATATAGTAAATTTCATTTTCCACAATATAATCATTAAAGTCAGCCCCCAGATGCTCAACATAGAATCTTGCCTGTTCCACAGTATTGTACCTGCGTTTCAGCTCTTCAAGCCTGGTTCTTCTCTTTATGATTATAACCTTGTTCATTCCCCTATCCATATGATATTCCTTTTAATAATTATATATCTGTTAATAATTCTTAAATATGATTCCAGTAGATAATATTTGTTCTTTGTTGCTATTATTTTAATTATATTTTTTATTTTTCTTTGTTTCCATTATACATCAGTTCTTCCTGCAATTGTTTCCAGCAGATCTGGAGTAATATTCAGAGTACCAATCTTTCCAGCATTTTCTCCCATCTCCATGAAGGCCTTTGCCATTAAAGTTCCCGGATCCATTTTCGCCAGAGCAAGTGCTTCAACAAGTGCTATATTAACATTTTCAAATGCCTTCAGCATCTGTGCCATTCTATAGGCTTCTTCATCTGCCTTAAGCTTCTCATTCTCCGTCTCAAGTGCAACAAGTTCTTTATTTCTCTCCTCAAGCATGATTTTTGTCTCGATTTTCTTCTCGCCCTTTTCTCTTTCTTTTTCAGCAACCTTGATCTCAGTATTAAGCTCATTTTCTTTTATGATTCTTTCCTGCTCGATTGCAGCATTTCTTCTCTTATAGATTGCATCGTCCTGCTGTTTAAGGATTTCTTCACGCGCCACTGCTTCCAGAGCCTTCCTTGTTTCCGCCTTCGCCTGAATGCCAAGAACATTCACTGCAAGTATCTCAATACCGAGATTTTCAATCACTTCATCATTCTTAAGTCCATCTCCAATAAGCGTCGCCATCTCATCTGCCTGCTTGATAATATCCCGCACCTTACGAAGTCCCGTCTCCCTGATTACAATAGCCTGCACCACATTATTGATTCGCTTATTCAGAATAGCAAGCCCCTGCATCTGCTTTTCTCTTATAACTCTTGTATATCCAAAGTCAGCCATTCTTATAACCCTTTTATAATCCTTTATGATATATGTAATTGCTCCTTGAACACAGACATTCTGAAAATCCTCTGTTACTAAATCATCAAATGCAAACGCTGTATCTACTGCAGTAGCAGGAACAGCTAATATGTTTGTTCTCATGTTATCACATAGAACTGTCAGCCCCTGCCCTTCCTTTATAACCTTTCCATTTTTTATAAGTAATATGTAGTCACATGGTTCAAATTT
>CACZRU010000029.1 GCA_902783605.1 uncultured Lachnospiraceae bacterium | reverse complement strand
TATATCTTTGATATATCTTTGATATATCTTTGATATATCGTCCTGAAAGTTTTCTTATATCATATTCTCAAATTCTGCCGATATTTCAGCATCCGAAGAGAACGAATATACTATATTATTATTTGTAATTATTTGTAATTATTTGTAATTTCTTAAAATTACTCTTCTGTATCTTCTGATTTAGATTCTGTCTTTTTCTCAGAAGCTTTATCTGCTTTCTTATCTGACTTGTTTTTCTTAGGTGCATCTGCTTTCTTAGAAGCAAGGAACATTGTCATGCTTCTTCCTTCAAACTTGGCAGCTTTATCTACTACAGATACTTCAGACAGCTGTTCAGCAAAATCATCCAGAATTGACTTACTCTGATTTACATATGCAAGCTCTCTTCCTCTGAATCTAAGAGTAACCTTAACTCTGTTACCCTTTGTAAGAAACTTCTTTGCCTGATTAATCTTGGTATTAAGATCATTTACATCGATATTAGGTGAAAGACGAACTTCCTTAATATCAACCTTTGTCTGCTTCTTCTTAGCTTCCTTCTCCTTACGAGATAACTCATAACGGAATTTGCTATAATCGATAATCTTACATACCGGTGGCTTAGCATTTGGTGATACTCTTACAAGATCCATACCAGCCTCATCAGCAGCAGCCATAGCGTCCTCAATACTCATAACACCCAGCTGATTGCCTTCAGCTCCGATAACTCTTACTTCCTTGTCTCGAATCTGGTCATTAATTAAATAATCTATTGCCTTACCCTCCATAATAGATATAAAGTTATTCCTTCGTAAAATTGCTAAAGCATTTTTACTATAAAATAAAAAGTGGATACCTACATAGAGATATCCACAAACATTCTATCAGTATTTAAAACCATAAAAGAGAGACCCTCCGTCACAAAGGCCTAATCTGCTTTGGTACTGATTACTTGTTTATTCGACCCGACCGCTGTAATATATGATGCAAATATGCTTCTCACATGCTGCTGTCTAGGTGAGAGTGGATACTCTACTTTGTTTTCTATGAGCCATATACAGCTCATCAAGTGCTGTTTTATTCAACGCACTTGGTAATATTACTATAATTAGTGCTTTCCTGTCAAGCACTTTCTAAACATATTAGTATGTGCCAAGGATTATCATTTCATCAGTATTAGCCTTTAACTCCCTGAGAGCTTTAATAACATTTCTGTCTGTAAGCTTACCTTCAAACGTTACATAGAACCAGTACTCCCACTTATGTTTAAGGGAAGGACGGGATTCGATACTTGTCATGTTTAGCTGATTCCTGTCAATTATACCCATCACATCGTAAAGAGCACCAACCTTATGCTGGGTAGTGAAGCACACATTTACAGTAATTGAGTTACTTAGAAATACTTCCTCTCTTGTAAGAATAACAAACTTGGTAGAATTATCCGTAGTTGTATTAATATTTCTTTCCAGGACCTTTAATCCGTATATCTCAGCCGCTCTCTCACTGGAAATGGCAGCCTGGGATCTTATTCCCTCATCACGGACCCTCTGGGCTGCTCTGGCTGTGTTGCTGACGCTCTCAGCCTTAAAACCATTTTGATCAATATAGTCCTTGCACTGCATCAGTCCCTGTGGGTGAGAATAAACTTTATTTATATCGGTAATAAGTGCTTCCTTAAGTCCCACAAGACAGTGGTTTATATCAATAGTTACCTCTGCTACTATCTTGACGCCACTAAGTCTAATTATATCTGAGTTACCTGTCACGAATCCGGCAGTGCTATTTTCAATAGGAATTACACCGTAATCAGCATCCCCATCAGCAACAGCCTTTACTACATCATCGAACTTCTTAACATTTGTGTAGTTTACTTTGCCACCGAAGAATCTGATAGCCGCTTCTTCTGCATAGGCACCTGGAACTCCTGCATATACTACAGTCTTGCCTGCAGTATTCAGTTCCTCCAGCTCCTGGAAGTCCTCTGTCTCAACATGGTCTACTGACGCATATTCACTATTCTTAAGATCCTCAAGCATCTGAACCGCATTTCTCTGAAGTGTTGGATGATAGACATATGGAGCAATTTCAGCCAGTGGTTTCAGAACAAATTCCCTCTTATGCATCTCAGGATGCGGAATGGTAAGGGACTCTGTGTTTATTACTTCGTTGTCAAAAAGCAGAATGTCAATATCCAGGGTCCTAGGTCCCCAGTGAATTATTCTCTCCCGTCCTGCCTCCAATTCAATATCGTGAATTATTGCAAGAAGCTCGTCAGGCTCTAATGGAGTCTCTATCTCTATTACACCATTAAGGAAGTCTGGCTGATCAACCGGGCCATAAGGTTCTGTCACAATATACTCAGAAACCTTTCTGACATTGATGGAAGCATCATTTTCCAGTTCTTCCACTGCTTTATTTAGATAGCCTCTCTTATCTCCCAGGTTTGATCCAATCCCAAGATAGACAATATGCCTGCTTCTTGTAAGTTCAACAGACACATCCTCAAAATCAGCTTCTATTGGCGCATCCGGTTTACTCACCTTAAGAGTTATTGACTGAATCAAACTGTACTCAGAGAGGAGCATTTCAATTACCGACTCAGCAGCCGCCTCAATAGTGTTATAGCTTGTTTCAGTAAACACATCCTCTATCATCTTTGTGACTTCTGCATAATTCACAGTACTATCCAGTTTATCAGAAGTCCCAGCTGTCTTAAGATCAAGGAACAGATCAGCCGATATATAAAAGTACTGACCATCTCTCTTCTCTTCAGGAAGCACACCGTGGTATGCATATATTTTGATATTCTTAATACTTATCTTATCCATAATACTACTCCGCTGTGCATTTTGAACCTATCCCAATTTGCACATTAATACTTCAGGTTGTTGTTTTTCTTGCTGTCATCCCAGTCACATATATCCTTGGATGGACATGTAAAACACAGACGGGACAGCTTGTCTGCTCTATAGAGAATACCTGCAAGAGAGCCTTCATCCTCCGGCAATGTTCCATGCTTTTTAATCGCATCGCAGATATCTCCAATCTCACCATAGGAGAATCCAGTTCTTTCAAGAATCGGTCTTGCAATTATAGGACCTGCTTCTCTGTGACTCATGGTTTCTTCATACTTTGAACATCTGCCAATATCATGAAGGAGTGCTGTAACGTATAGTATTTCCTTCATGTAGTCCTTCTTCCAGAAGTTTCTTTCTATATCATCATTTAAGTCGATTATTGACTCGTCCTTCACCATATCTGTGTGGTGATATTCTCCCTCGAGCCAGTCTATATAGCATTCCAGATAGAGTTCATAGGATATTCTGGCAACGGCTAGAATGTGATCCATTCCATGCTTGCAGAACTCCCTATCCTTCTCGCCTTCCTCAATTGCTTCTATTCTCTTGATGAAACTTGAATCTGACATTATCTGGTCTACTCTGTTCATTGTTGTTGTCCTTTCATACTTTTCCTTCTATAAAGATATAAAAAAAAATAAAATAAAAATCTAGATAATAATTCTATAAATCCATTAAAAGATTCTTCGCTTCGCTCAGAATGATACCAATAAATAATCTGTCGATTTATATTTTAAATTTCAACTTACTCATGTACTTCAGGGCTGTACCTGTTATTGATAAGGTTCCGCAGATAACAATCTTTGTATCTGACTCTGCCTTGTCCAGTGCCCAGTCAATAGCAAGCTTTACATCACCAACACTGTGCGCCTCTACTCCAACCTTCCTGAGTTTTGCTGCAAGCTCCTCCGGCGAAAGAGCCCTAGGATTCTTTGAACGGACTGTGTAGCACATTTCCATGGTTGGCGACAGGATGTCAATCATCTTGCCGTATTCCTTATCGGCAAACACACCCATTATATATACGAACTTCTGATTTGTAAAATACTTATCCAGACTTTCGCGTAGCCTCAGCCAAGCATCCTCATTGTGAGCACCATCTATAATCACCAGTGGATCATAGTTAGCCACTGTAAATCGCCCGTCCCAGGCTGTATTCATAAGCCCTTGACGAATAATTTCGTCATTAATCTTATTATCAATCTCGTCTAGAAAATCAAGACTCTTAAGTATATCAATCGCAGTAATTGCGTTATATATCTGATATTCACCACCAACTGAAATTTGATAATCCTGTCCCTTATAGATAAATGAAGCACCCTTTATATGCTCTGACTTTATCTTCAGCTGGGTCTTACCGGTTTTAATATATCTTACATCATGTTGGTTTACATAACTTTCGACAACTTTTTCCACCTCTTCTGCCTGCGGATAGGAAATAAGTGTCGTCCCGTCTCTGACTATTCCCAGCTTCTCATTGGTAATCGCTTCAAGTGTATCACCAAGCACTGCCATGTGATCCTTACTTACAGATGCCAGGACATTTATTGCATCACCTTCAAACACATTTGTAGCATCCAGTCTTCCACCCATGCCACACTCCACAAGGACGATATCGCATTTCCATTTCCTGAAGAGCCAGAATGCAGCAGCAGTTTCTATCTCAAATGCGGTTGGACTAGGCAGTCCTTCCCTTACCATCTCCTCTGTTTTCTCTGCCACGGCAGTTATCGCTTCAGCAGCTTCACCAGGTTCAACCCAGTTCTTATTGTGACGCCATCTTTCTCTATAGTTATAGATAGTCGGAGATATGTATCTTCCAACATTCAAGCCTGCACCAACAAGCGTTTCTTCCACAAATGCGAGGATGCTTCCTTTTCCATTGGTCCCTGCAATATGGATGACTGGAGCCACCTTCTCAGGATTGTCCAGACGACGCAGCAGTTCACGGATAGTACCTAGTCCCATGACGCTTCCCAGCTTTTCTTTTTCAGTTATGTATGCTCTAGCTTCTTTGTAGTTCATGTATATATATTTCATCCTCTGCTTCTGATTGATCCAAACATGTTAATCATATAACCAGCAAATTCTTGCTAAATGAAAAACAAATGCTATTGTACCACAATAATAAAAATAAAAACAGGAGCAAAGAATTATATCTTCACTCCTGCATAGTATTTTATAATCTAATTTTTTATCTGAATCTACATCCTCTTAATCCCTGTATCACGATTTCTACTCTGGCATATAATGCTGGAATGTAGGCGCATTTTCGTCGATTGGACAGAGCTCATAGCCTTCAGCCTGAAGAGTTTCAATAAGAGCTGGAAGAGCGCTGACTGTGTTGTTATGATCATCCAAGTCATGCATAAGAACTATTGAATTACCCTCATTATTCCTAACACTTCTCATTACATTACTGTTGAGCTGATCAGGTGACAGGTACATATTCTCAGCATCCTGACTTTCAGCATTCCAGTCATAATATTCATAGCCGTTGTCATGAAGATACTCAACACAAGCCTTCTTTGAAACATCAGAAACCACATTGGAACTTCCACCTGGGAATCTGTAGTACTTTGTATCTACTCCTGTGATTCGTTTCACATTATTATGCACCTGTGAAACATCCTTCTCAAATGAGAAAAGATCCTTGTAAATGGTACTGTAGACATGACATTTTGAATGAAGTCCTATGGTATGTCCCTCAGCTACTATCCTATTCAGCTGATCTGCTCTCGAATCATCCGCAACTACTACGAAGAATGTTGCCTTGACATTATATTCCGCAAGGATATCAAGTATCGCATCTGTATTATCAGAAGGACCGTCATCAAATGTGAGATAGACCTTCTTGCCATTCAATTTCACCGGCTCTGCTGGAGTAGCATCTCCTGCTGTAGCTGGAGTTGTGAGAGCTGTTGAATCCGTTGTATCCTTTTCCAGTTGAACAGTTTCTATATTAGTTGATTTCTTGTTTTCTTTTGTATTATCTACTTTAACTGTATTCTCATCACTTTCTTTTGCGGTATCTGCTGCACTCTGTATATCTTGTGACGAATTTTCTTCTGGATTATTTATTGAAATATCATTTGGCAGATCAGTTCCAGCAACTATCATCTTCTGCTCCGACTGAGCCGCAATATTCCTAAGCTTCTCGTCAGCAGCATCATTTCGCTTAGTTAACCAAAATGTTACTAATGTTGGAAGCACAAGAGCTGATAAAGCAATAACTCCAATCAGTATATTTATTTTAGTAAAATTTTTGAAGAATTTCATGTAAGCCTCTTTCGCTGTCCTTCACTAATAATT
>CACZRU010000028.1 GCA_902783605.1 uncultured Lachnospiraceae bacterium | reverse complement strand
TGTCCAGCAAGTGTGCAGATAAGGACGCTGCATGGGATTTCATCAGGATGTTCATGACTGAGGAATATCAGGGAAAGCATTATATTAGCTCATACTGCATCCCAACAAGAGAAGATGTATATGAAGCATATGTTCAGATGTATACATGCACCGAGGAAACAAAGGATAAATATGGAAATGATATCTATCCTCTAAGTGGTTCTATGGGAATGTCTGGATTTGAGTTAGAGAGTAAGCCACTTACACAGGAAGAAGTAGATGAATATCGTAAGTTTATCGATTCTGCTTCAGGTGTATGGGAAGCAGACATGAGTATCTACAATATTGTTAAAGAAGAAGCTGCTGCCTACTTCAGTGGTGACAAGTCAATCGATGATGTATGTGAAATAATTCAGAATCGTGCAACAACATATGTGAACGAGAACAAATAATATAAATGAGACAAATAACATAAATGAGACAAATAATGTAAATGCCTTCCCCTTGAGGGGAAGGTGGCGCGAAGCGCCGGATGAGGTGTAATAAAAATCAAGAACAAGATGAATAATAGTACAGAAGAAACAGTAACTGAATCAATTGAAGTGCAGACAGAAGAACCGGTTAAAAACAGCGAGACAGATCATGCTGAAATAAAGAAGACTGAGACAGAAAAAAAGTCTGAGAAAAAGATAAAGAAGCATACTAAGAAAAATAGACCGGTTGTTCTGGATCAAGATGGAAATGCAATTGATTACAACAAGAGAGAAGTGACATGGAGGGAGAGACTTACATCAGGTCTCTTCCTCGGTCCTAGTCTTATTGGTGTAATGCTGTTTTTTGTGTTGCCATTTTTTGTTGTAATTTATTATGCAAATATTGATAGTATCATAAATAAAGAATTTGTGGGAATGCAGAATTTTCAGAATGTACTTAACAATTCTGCTTTCAGACAGGCTGCCAAGAACACAGCCACATTCTCACTCATTTCCGTGCCATTGGCAATTATCCTATCTCTTGTGATGGCACTTATTCTTGAGAAAGAAATACCAATGAAGAGCACCTTTAGAACATTCTTCCTGAGTCCACTGATGGTTCCGGTTGCATCTATTGTTCTTATATGGCAGGTGCTTTTTGACTACCATGGAGTTATCAACCAGGCAGTAACTGTTTTCGGAGGTGATCCAGTAGACTGGTTCAAGTCCAGCTACAGCCAGGTGGTAGTTGTTATACTTTTCCTCTGGAAGAATCTGGGTTATAACATGATACTCTTCATGGCTGCCCTCAGTGCAATACCAAAGGATGTACTGGAGGTATCAGTCCTTGACGGTGCAACTGTATGGAAGAAGTTCTGGCATATTAAACTCAGATATATAACTCCAACAATCTTTTTTGTAGGAATCATGTCACTTATCAACTCCTTCAAGGTATTCCGAGAGGTATACCTGCTCACGGGAGAATATCCATTTGACTCGCTGTACATGCTGCAGCATTTCATGAATAATACTTTCAAGTCTCTGGATTACCAGAAACTCTCAGCTGCTGCAATCATCATGTGCGTGGTGATGATAGTGATTGTCGGAATACTTTTCATATTCGAAGACAAACTCGGGCAGGATGTAGAAGGATAATGACAAAGATGATGACCAAATCATGATAAAGACGACGACAAAGATACTGTTATATGTGATGTCATCCTGAGGAGCTTGCGACGAAGGATCTTTATAAAGAAAAATTATGAAAATGGAAATATAAATGAAAGAGCAGAATAATCAGGAATTAATCAACAGAATAGATTTAAGCTATGATCCTGAACTGTCAGTAAATTCTGAGCAGGATTCTGCATTGGACTCTGAAATAGATTCAGAAGTAGATGCAGAATTTGAATCAGCATCCGACTTCTTCTTTGGAAAAGATAAGAAGAGTCACAGGCGTAAATCAGGCGAAAGAAAGCTGCATAAGAAGAACAGTCTCGGCAAGAAGATTGTGCTGACTTTTATTGCGGCAATTTTTGCAATATCATTTCTCCTTCCAACTATTCTGACTTTTGCGAATTCATTTATGTCAGAGCAGGAGATAAGCTCAAACTATGGAGTTATCTTCAATGACTATTCAAATAAATCGGACAGCAGTGAAAGGACAACCACATACAGGTCCAAGACAGTTAATCTTAAGCTGATACCTGATAAGGTGGTTGTATCTCAGTACAATACAGTGCTTCTTAAGAGCCCAGATTACTTGATGAAATTCTGGAACTCAGTATTTCTGACACTGCCTATCATGGTATTTCAGATAGCCATAGCTCTGGGAGCGGCATACAGCTTCGCCAGGTTCAGAGGACGGCTGAAGGAGATTATATTCTTCCTGTATCTGGTACTTATGCTCATGCCATATCAGGTAACACTGGTTCCAAACTATCTGGTAAACAGCTGGTTCGGACTGCTGGATACAAGGTGGAGTATTATATTCCCAGGCATATTTGCTCCATTCAGCGTGTATCTGCTTACAAAGTACATGCGCAGAATTCCAGAATCTGTAATAGAAGCTGCAAAACTGGACGGTGCAAATGAGTGGCAGATATTCTGGAAGATAGCAATACCACTCTGTAAGGGACCGATTGCTTCAGTAGCAATTCTGGTATTCATTGACTACTGGAATATGGTAGAACAGCCACTGATCATGATGAGCAACAACGCCTACCACCCACTGTCAGTATTCCTGTCACAGATAAATAACGGTGAGATAGGACTGGCATTTGCGGTGGCAACAATATATATGGTTCCACCAATACTGATATTCCTTTACGGAGAAGAGTACCTCGTAGACGGAATCGCTTACTCAGGTGGAGTAAAGGGATAGAGAAAATATTAAACAGAGATAAAGTAATAATAGTTGTATAATAATTTGCATTTAAAATGTCATCCTGAGCAGAGCGAAGGATCTTTGTAATAAGGGAGAAAACCCAATGAGAGAACATCTTGAAAAAACGGAAAAGGAAAATGAACAGCCACAGCAGCCAGACATGAACCTGCTGAGTAATCCTGAAAATGTAACAGCTGACACAAACAATAAGGTTTCAGGTGCCTCGGAGAAAAGTTCAGAAGAAAGTTCAGAAGAAAGATCAGAGGAAAACTCAGAGAAAAATTCAGAGAACAGTAAATTAGGTGCATTGTTGAAAAATAAAGTGGCAGGTACTGGTTCCAAGAAATTTGACGACGAATATGTTGAGGACGATTTTAAGATCATCAACCGTCTGGACCGTGAGGAGATCATCAAGAAGAAGAGACGTCGTAAGAAAACACTCCGTAACTTTGCGATTATCTTTTTTGTGGCACTTATTATACTAACATTTTTCTCGAACACTATAATGAACTATTCCCTGCCAGAGGTTACCACTACTACAGTGTTCAGTGGAAATGTGTCACAGAAAATTCGTTGTCAGGGTTCGGTCGAGATAAGTAACGATATGGATCTGACTGTCAGCGGTACCAGAACTGTAAAAGAGGTTCTAGTTGAGGATGGTGATGAGGTCAAGGAAGGTGATGTAATCATGACCTTCGAGGAAACAGAAAATGAGGATCTAAAGGAGGCAGAAAGCACTCTTGAAGATCTTGAACTTTCCTACGAGAAGTCACAGCTCAGAGCTTCAACGGATTATACAGATGATGAGGTAAATATTCAGAATGCCAAGGATGCCCTGGCAGATGCTGAGACGGCACTGACTCAGGCAAAGGCGGATGAGGCTAGTCTCGCGACAGCAAAGACAGAGCAGTCTGCAGCGCAGGAAGCATATAATACCAAAAACGCAGAGGTTGAAGGACTTCAGGCTCAGGTGGATTCTTATCAGAATCTGGAAGGATACACTGGCGATGTGGATGTAGATGCACTTATCGCAGAACTTGCAACTGCCAAGTCTGAGCTTGCAACACTTGAAGCTACTCTTAACGAGAAGAATTCACTTGTAACAGAGCTGTCAAGCAAGACATCGGTTGCCGATGCAGAAGATGAAGTTACAGAAAAATCTCAGTCTCTTGATTCACTTCAGAGAGGACTTACCAGTAAGAAACAGAGCGACAGCCTGACTGCACAGACCAATGCACTGGATGATGCTGATGCTGTAAAGAAGATAGAAGAGCAGAAGGAAAAAATCGCAAAGCTCAAGGAGGCAGATGACTGTAAAGAAATCAAGGCAAATGGTACCGGTATCATTACAGGCATAACAGCAAAGGCTGGGGACAAGGTAAATGCTGAAAGTCCGATAGCAAACATTCAGCTGGCCGACAGTGGTTATGTGGTAACATGTAATACCACCAAGAAAGATGCGCAGATGCTTAAGGTTGGAAATGAGGCAACTATCGAGAATATCTGGAGTGATGACGTTCAGGCAACTATAAAGAGCATCAAGGCTGACACTTCTGATCCAAATCAGAAGAGTATAGTGAAGTTTGCAGTAACAGGAAATGTTCAGGTTGGCGAGACACTTCAATTTGCAGTTGGTGAAAAGAGTAATAAGTACGAGGTTGTTGTTCCTAACAATGCGGTTAAGGAAGACAATGGCGGAAGATTTGTATATGTAGTAAATGCAAAGCCAACACCACTTGGCAATCGTTACATTGTAAAGAAAGTCGAAGTAGATGTGGTTGCATCTGATACAAAGAATTCTGCAATACAGGGCGACCTGTCAGAATATGACAATGTAATAACAAATGCATCAAAACCTCTGGACAACGGACAGCAGGTCCGTCTCACAGATAATTAGTTTTAATTGTCATCCTGAGGAGCCTGCGACGAAGGATCTTAAGAAAAAATATAAAATATAAGTGTCATTCTGAGCGAAGCGAAGAATCTTTAACAAATCATTTAAGAAGTAATCATATGAACGATAATAATCTCACCAACAGAATATTTTGCCCAGGCAGGGTTGTGATAATTGCAATAGCTGCAATTAATCTTTTGGTGTGCATTCTTATTCTGTCAATACTTTATGTAAACCACAATAGAACACTTCTTCACTATGATCAGCAGGCCGCTGCCAGATGGTCAGGGGATGATATGGATTATGCTGAGGTAAGTTTATTTACTTCAGATAGTGACAGCCTTTCTTCATCTGACATAAAGGACATTCAGGGAAAACTCTATAAAAAAATTCGTGAAGATGCGGAAATGGACACATCATCTGATAACAGGATTTGGATTGATTCATATTCAGGGCAGCTGCTGGACGAGGTAAGGAAGGATAGTAATTCGATAAAGGTAAATGTTTATACAGTTGGCGGTGACTTCTTCCAGATGCATCCAATTCCTCTTAAATCGGGAAGTTACCTGGATATGGAAAGCTCAGATTATAACCAGATTGTCCTAGATGAAAATGTGGCCTGGAACTTATTTGGAAGCAGTGACATTGCTGGAATGAAGGTATGGATAGGTGACAGTGTTTTCACAATAACCGGAGTTCTTGAGGTGAGTGAAGAAAGAAATGATGTTCAGGCATATGGGGAATATGATGCTGTGTTCGTGCCGATTCAGGCCTATTCAAAAACACTTACAGCTGATAAAGATAAGACCGAAAGTGGTGAAGATACAAAGCTTATAAATATTACCTGTTACGAAGCTGTAATGCCGAACACTGTAAAAAATTATGCTTTTAATGCATTAACTGAGGCTGCTGGAATAGAACTTAAATCAGATGAAGAGAAGAAGGCTGCAAGAACAAGTCTTAATTTTGGAACCCGGGAGATTGTCGATAATACTGGAAGGTTTAACCTTTCTTCACTTCTGAAAAGAAACAAAGAACGAAAATATGTTGATATGCGTACAAATGCTATTGTATATCCTTATTGGGAAAATGAAGCTCGTTTTGAAGAACAGAGGCAGATAAAAAAATATCGCTTCTGCCTGATATTATTGATAGTTCCTGTATTAAGTATTATATATGTGGTGCTCTGCATAAAGAAGAAAACGGATGTGCTCTGGAATCAGCTGATGAAAAAAATAAGACCAAAGCATTCACAGGGTTATGAATAAATATTTTATATGGTTTATTCATACTTACCTATGTTATAATTTTAAATATATGTTTATGTATATTTGGGGAGGTTCGTTAAGAACTTATATACATAGTTAATAGGAATGTTGCAAAAGTATATCGAATCACATGGTTGTTTTTTTTAGTGGTTGGCTTTTAATGGTAGGCTTTTTAATAGTTGGCTTTTAATGGTAGGCTTTTTAATAGTTGGCTTTTAATGGTAGGCTTTTTATTGGAGAGGTATTTTAATGAGTGCATTTGAGATTACTGTTACGGGGTTGGTCCAGGGAATAGGATTTCTTTCTTTTGTCAAAGAATATGCCGAGAAGAATCATCTTTCAGGCAATATCAAAAATTCTGGCGGTGTCGTCCAGATCTATGTTGAGTGCGATGAGGTTGAGATAGGTAAGTTTACCTATAACCTTCGTTATAACTGCCCAGAAGGCGGCAGAGTTGAAAGCATTCTTGTTAAACCCGTTAAAGAAGAATATATAGATGAAGAAGCTCAAAAGATGAGTCTTGAACTTCAGGCTGTTGCTAAGAAGGTGGATGCTGCCGAAAGAGATGACGATGATTATCTTGCAAGGTTCAGAAATGAGCATTACAGCAGTCATAGAAATTTCAAATCTGATTCCACAGAATCATTATCCGAATCATTATCCGAAAAAACATCAGAATCCGAAACAACGTCAGGGGCTGAGGCAGGAGAATCGAATATAGATAAAGACGCAGATACAGCTGAAAAGAAACAGTCCTCCGAAGACAGAGCTGAAGCAATTGATGAAGATGGTGTTTTGACCGAAGGAGTTGTTCTAGATGAGTTTGGACGTGAGCTGGATGACAGTTTCCGTGTTATAAAGAGTGATACCTATGATGAAGAAGTTAGATTCCTGCCTACAGACATTGCCATATGTAAGGAATGCAGGGAAGAACTTCTTGATCCAGAAAATAGAAGATACAGATATCCATTTATCAGCTGTACCAAATGTGGTCCTAGGTATTCCATAATGAGAGCGGTGCCTTACGAGAGAGAAAACACTTCTATGGTGGCTTTCAATATGTGTAATGAATGTGCCAGAGAATTTGATGAACCAGGTAGCAGAAGAAGGTTTGATCAGAACATGGGCTGTCCAGACTGCGGACCTAAGCTGAGGTATTACGAGAACCGAATGATTGACGAAGTCCAGATGACTCAGGAAGAGATGCTGGACCATACAGTTAATAGTCTGAAGGATGGAAAGATTGGTGCCATCAAGGGATTGGGAGGATTTCAGTTTTTCTGTATTCCAACAAGTGAAAGAACGGTTGAAAAACTTAGAAACTTTAAAGACAGCGCCAATAAACCATTTTCGCTGATGTTTCCAGATATAGAAACTATAAAGAAGTACTGTTATGTTTCAGATGTGGAAGAGGAACTGCTTCTGTCAAATGCACGCCCGATAGTTCTGCTGGATAAAAGGGATGATGCACCAGAGATAGCAGATTCAGTTCTTAAAGGCAGTACAAGGATAGGCGCGGCGCTTCCATTTGATCCGCTCCAGACAATACTTACCAATGAGATTGGAGTCCTTGTTTTCACCAGTGGAAACAGATTCGGTGATCCTATCATCATAAATGATCTTGATATGATTCTTAATCTTCCTAGGGTTGAAGGCTCCTTGGTTTCTCTCAATCTGCAGTCGGTTGTAGCATTTGCAGATGATACACTGGACAAGGATGAAACCACATATATAGGAAATGTTAATGAAAATGATGAAACCTGCATTGATTTTATGTTAACCAATACCCGAGAGGTTCTTGCTCCGCTGGAGGATTCGGTTGCACAGATGTCAAGAATTCATCCTGCCAAGGTTACCAGAAAGGTAGTTCAACTTGTTAGAAGAGGCAGGGGATATGTTCCACAGCCAATCATGCTTGAGCAGGAACTTACAAGAAAGACTTTTGCAGGTGGAACAGATTATGAATCTTCATTTGCACTGGGAAAGAAGAATGCTGTCTATCTCTCTGAGTACTATGGAAATATGACTAATCCGCTTGTAGCTGATGTTCGGGCTAAAGCTATTGAGAGAATGCAGAATCTTCTTGGAATAAATCCTACAAGATTTCTTGGAGATATGAATCCAGCTTATCTTTCAGTTAAGGATGCTGATAACAGAGCGCTTAAAGTTTATCTTGATGGTATTCCTCAAAGAGTTCAGAAGAGGCAGCATCATGCATCACATGTTCTTTCGGTAGCGGCAGAGCAAGGGCTTACAGGACGTCTTCTAGGAGTAGCATTTGACGGGACTGGTTATGGACTTGATGAAACAACCTGGGGAAGCGAGATATTCTCCTGTGTAATAAGTACATGCAATGAAGAGGAAAGAGAAAAAGAGAAAGAAAAAGAAACTTCAAAAGTTGATACTGTTCCTGAAGCAAGAACTAAGATCATAAGAGCAGGTGCACTTCTGCCTGTTAAGCTTATGGGTGGCGAGCAGAGCAAGAGAGATATAAGGACAACGCTCTGTGGATATATCAGGTCGGTCGAGGAGAGACAGCTGGTTTCTCATAGTACTGTTGAAAAGGTTCTAAAAATCCTGAATATAGATAGAAATGATTACGGCATCATCTCGGCTTGCCTCAGAGCTGATATAAATATATATTATTCGGCATGTATGGGAAGACTGTTTGATGCGGTTGCGGCACTGCTTGGATTGAAGACCAAAAATACCTTTGGTGGTGAAAGTCCAATTGCTCTTGAGAGCGCGGCTATGAAATATTTTAGAAGAAATAAATATACCATGAAGGATATAGAACTCATGGATCTGAAGCTTGGAGTAATTGAACCTATGGACGAAGAGGATGTCTACAGAATGGATCAGGCAACTCTTATAGCTGACCTCATGGAGAAAGTGGTCAAGATTCATGAGACATGTATCATGGAGGATGAATACACAGCAGCGATAGAAGAGCTTGCATTTGAATTTCATAAAGCGATAGTTGATTCTACTGTTTATATATGCGATAAGGTGTGTGGAAGAGACTATATTCAGCATATAGCTCTTACAGGAGGCAGTATGTATAACCGACTTCTGCTGGATGGAATTGCCAGCAACCTGGAGAGGCTGGGATACAGAACATTTATCAATACTCAAGTTCCTTGCGGAGATGGAGGTATCTCTCTCGGACAGATGTTCAGTGAAATTATGATTTAAAAACTCCTTGACAACGATAATTCGTTTGTGTTAAAGTAGCGTTCGATGAGCTGCCGTAGACAGCAGGTGTCTAAAAATCTAAAAAAGATCTAAAGACATAACACCGTGAGGTTACCTGCCGAGGGATTTTGAGAATTTATATTCTTGGAAGAATGGTTCGATGAATGCTGGTAATAGCAGGCTGAATAAGCAGGCTGATAACAGCAGATGATTATCATTATCGAATTTATCCCTCTGTCTAACAAAAGTGGACAGAGGGTTTTTATATGTGCAGCCCAAATATATAAGGAGGTGCATAGAGTTGGCTAAGATTGAAGAGAAGAAGCCTATAGTACAGGAAATCAAAGACAACATTGAAGGCGCAAAATCAGTTGTTCTTGTTGACTACCTTGGTGTAACAGTTGAGCAGGATACAAAGCTCCGTAAAGCTGCCAGAGAAGCTGGTGTGATTTACAAGGTATATAAGAACACTATGGTGAATCTTGCAATCGAGGGAACAGAGTTTGCAGACCTTGCTAAGGACCTTGAGGGACCTACAGCACTTGCAATTTCTAAAGAGGATGCTACAGCTCCTGCCAGAGTCGTTGCTAAGTTTGCCGAGAAGGTAAACAAGGTTGAGCTCAAGAGCGGTGTAGTTGAAGGAACCTACTATGATCAGGCAGGTATCAAGGTTATCGCAACAATCCCATCAAGAGAAGAACTGCTTTCCAAACTGCTTGGAAGTCTGCAGTCACCAATTACAAACTTTGCTCGTGTTATCAATCAGGTTGC
>CACZRU010000027.1 GCA_902783605.1 uncultured Lachnospiraceae bacterium | reverse complement strand
TATGGCATTTGGCGACAACCTGAATGACCTGGGACTCCTGGCAGCTGCAGAAGAAAGCTACGCCATCGGAAGTGCAAGAGACGAGGTAAAGGCAGCAGCCAAGCATGTCGCTCCACCACTCAGCGAAAATGGAGAAACAGAAGTACTGCTGAAACTTCTTGAGGAATTAGACAATCAATAATCTTAGAACCCAAAGATTCTTCGCTATGCTCAGTATGATGATCACACTTTCATCATGCTCGAAACACAGCAAATAGGGTCTTAAAAATATTTTCAGTAACAGGAGGAAATAAATATGGATAAGATCAAAATGACTACCCCACTTGTAGAAATGGACGGCGATGAGATGACTAGAATTCTCTGGCAGCTTATCAAGGATGAATTACTTACACCATTCATTGAGCTGAACACAGAGTACTATGACCTTGGACTTGAGCACAGAAATGAAACTGATGACCAGGTTACAAAGGACTCAGCTTATGCAACAGAGAAGTACAAGGTTGCTGTTAAATGTGCAACTATCACACCAAACGCTGCAAGAGTTGAAGAGTATAACCTTAAAGAGATGTGGAAGAGTCCAAATGGTACAATCAGAGCAATCCTTGATGGTACTGTTTTCAGAGCTCCTATCCAGGTTAAAGGAATCACTCCTTGTGTAAGAAACTGGGAGCAGCCAATCACCATCGCAAGACATGCATACGGTGATGTATATAAGGCAAGCGAAATGAAGATTCCTGGAGCAGGAAAGGTTGAGCTTGTATATACAGCTGCAGATGGTACACAGGAATCAGTTCTTGTACATGAGTTTGACGGACCAGGAGTTGTTCAGGGAATGCACAACCTCTGCCCATCTATCGAAAGCTTTGCAAGAAGCTGCTTCACATATGCTCTTGATACAAAGCAGAGCATCTGGTTTGCAACAAAGGATACTATCTCAAAGAAATATGATCACACATTTAAGGATATCTTCCAGGAGATATTCGATACTGAATATAAAGAGAAGTTTGATGCAGCAGGTATCGAGTACTTCTACACACTTATCGATGATGCAGTTGCTCGTGTAATGAAGTCAAAGGGCGGATTCATCTGGGCTTGCAAGAACTACGACGGAGATGTAATGAGTGATATGCTTTCATCTGCATTTGGTTCACTTGCTATGATGACTTCAGTTCTTGTTTCTCCAAAGGGAGTTTACGAGTATGAAGCTGCTCACGGAACAGTTCAGAGACATTACTACAAGCACCTTAAGGGTGAAGAAACATCTACAAACCCTGTAGCTACAATCTTCGCTTGGACAGGCGCACTCAGAAAGCGTGGAGAGCTGGACGGAAATGCTGATCTTATGGCATTTGCTGATAAGCTTGAGAAGGCAACTATCGCTACTATCGAAGGCGGAACAATGACTAAGGATCTGGCACTCATCACAGAGCTTGAGAATGTAACAACTCTCAATACACAGGACTTCATCAAGGCAATCCGCACAACACTTGAAAGTATGTAATAAACGTCAAAAGAAAAAAGCTTTCTTTTACGCAAGAAAAGCCTGTAACTCTATGACACATATGATATAAAATGCCCCGGTTCATCTTGATTCATCACATCAAGATAAACCGGGGTTATTATTTGTTCAGAACGCTTAATATCTGCAAACACCTTATTATCAAGCAGATAATTAAGTTCTTCTATATCAAGTTTAAAAAAAAGACTTACTATATTTCAAAATACTACCTCTCATTAATAGGCACATATGGTACTGCATCTGCAACCGACATATAGGCCGGACGGATTATCTTATCCGCACAGGTAAGTTCCTCTATTCTATGGGCGCTCCAGCCTGCGATTCTGGCTATGGCAAAGAGTGGTGTTATAAACTCTTCCGGAATCCCCATCATGTCATAAGCAAAACCACTGTAGAAGTCTATATTTGTACAGACACCCTTATAAATCTTTCTTCTGTCCGCAATTACCTTTGGAGCCAGTCTTTCAACAGTCTTGTAAAGATGCGCCTCATTTTCCCTGCCCTTACTTTCTGCCAGGCTGAGAGTATATTTACGGAGGATCACTGCACGAGGATCTGACAGCGAATAAACCGCATGTCCCATTCCATAGATAAGTCCCATCTTGTCAAATGCTTTCTTATCCACCAGCTTTCCAAGGTAGTTCTCTATCTCATCGTCGTCATACCAGTCTTTGACATTTGCTTTCATGTCATCAAACATCTTGATAACCTTGATATTTGCTCCACCATGCTTAGGCCCCTTGAGAGAACAGAGTGATGCAGCTACAGATGAGTATGTATCCGTTCCAGACGATGTTACCACATGAGTTGTAAATGTGGAATTATTACCACCACCATGCTCAGCATGAAGCACCATAGCAAGATCCAGGAGACGAGCCTCATTTTCATCGTACCGCTTATCCTGCCTTATCATCCTGAGAATATTTTCTGCAGTACTGAGTTCAGGCTTTGGATTGTGAATATAAAGTCCTCTTCTCTGCAGGTAATGCCTGTAAGAAAGATATGCATAAACTGCAATCATAGGAAGACTTGCAATAAGTCCTACGCTCTGCCTCAAAACATTAGGAATGTCCAGCTCATCTGACTTCTTATCATACGCATTTAGCGCCAGCACTGCCTGAGACATGGCATTCATTACATCCTTGTTAGGTGACTTCAGGATAACATCCTCCACAAAGTCAGCTGGAAGCTTTCTGTTATAACCAAGAAGCTTAGTAAACTTCTCAAGTTCAGCCTGATTTGGCAGCTTTCCAAAAAGCAGCAGGTAGACAGTCTCCTCATAGCCAAATCTATGACTGTCATTGAAGCCCTTTACCAGGTCATTTATATCGATTCCACGATAGCGGAGTTCACCTTCGATAGGCGTAAGCTTTCCATCAATCATCCTTGAACCATTTACAGTTGAAATCTCAGTAAGGCCAGTAAGAACACCCTTTCCGTTAGTTTCCCTAAGTCCGCGCTTAACATGATATTCCTCGTAAAGCTTTGGTTCTATGAAATTGTTTTCTTCGCATATTTTTGCCAGGCGGTTTATCTCCCTGGCAGCAGACGCCTGTGTAAAATCCGTCATGTGTTCCTCCAATTATTTCTTTTATTATAGCATGTCATAAAGTCAACATTCTTTTCTTGTCAGCAAGAATGCTTTTGAACCTTTGATACATATGACATTCTATCATTAATTGTTCTGATTGTCGAACTGGCCTCCCATCTGCGCATTTATCTGTGTATTCATCTGTGTATTCATCTGGTTATTCATCTGACTATTCACCTGATTGTCACCCACATTACCTGCCGAATTATACATCTGGTTAGTAGTCTGATTGTTCATTTGATTGTTCATTTGATTGTTCATTTGATTGTTCATTTGATTATTCATTTGATTATTCATCTGGCTGTTCATTTGCGCGTACATCTGATTACTGTTCTGATAATTATCATAGTGGTCACTGTATTTATCATCTCTCTTATGGCTGTCCTCTCCCTTCGAAAGCTTCTTATCCGCAATACTGTAGAGAGCGCTGATTCCGAAGCACATAAGACCACTAATAAAGAAGCTTACTGCATTTCCAAGCACATTGTCGTACTTTATATCTATCATGATAAGCTTAACTGCAAAGACCATAGTTGTGACCAGGCCATAGATTCTTAGGCTCTTCACCTTCAGCTTGAAGCCCAGCAGGATAAAACATATAGCTAGCGCAAATACCGAAATGCTTATCACATAATTAACCACATCGAAGGAATTAAGAATACATATCAGCAGTACAGTGAACTTAACACCCACATAGACAACAGTCGGCGTATTTTCAGACTTAAGAAGTCTAACAGAATTGACTACAAACAGCATGATAGCAATCAGTACAACAAATACATGAAGCCAGTCCTCATCAACATTATACATAAGTACAAGTGATTCAAACATGAGAATCGCATTTATCACCGACGTTGCAATTACTATTCCCTGCTCTTCATCATCTGTAAGCCAGTTTCTTCCAAATGGGCTCTTTAACGCTGCTATGTTTATAGCGCCTGCGATAAACATGAGTACTGTTGTTGTAATAAACTCATCCCAGTCATTTTCTACCGCCATGTATATTACCCAGACATGAAGTCCAATTATGAAGATAATATAGCATACTATCTTAAGCGCTGTACTGTACTGGTTTTTATTAACAAACATCAGTGCAGCAAAGAGGCCAAACACTGCTATTACATATATCAGTCCAGCCAGAGGATTCAGAGATATCTCAATTGCCAGGATTCCATACAGAACCAGCGAACTGATTTTCGACTGCCTGTCGTCTTTTACGAATCCATATATTAGGAGCGGGATAATAAGCATAAACACTCCAACAGTCTCATTTAGAGTCTCATGCCTAATTACGCAATATGATGAAATCACAAGGAGAAGCACCTGCCATGATACAATACCTGTACTCTTTCTTGCTCCGATTGGTGCTCTGTTTACCAGCTCCTGTCTATGATAAATCTCTACACCTATGTAGAGCATAGCACATACTAGCAGTGTAAGTCCCTTGATAAAATCCGATTCTGATATTGTTGCCCTCAGCGCCAGAAGGAGAATCACTGAATATCCCGCGCCAAAGAATGGCAGTGTATTATATGTTTCCTCGTTGATCATAACAAGATTAAATACTATAAGGAGCAGTGACAGGACAACTAAAACTGATGCCGGAAAAGCTGTTTCATATATAACATAATAGCATCCGATAACTATGATAAATGAACCGATCCACGTTGCTATATTGGATATAAAAAGACTGACTTTACTCTTCATCTTCAAAATCATGAAGGCCAGACAGCCTACCACTAGATAGATAGACAGAATTCCAAGCATGATACCGTCTCTGTCTTCGCAACATGATACAGTTCCGAAAAATACTGATAAAACAATTCCCACCAGACCTATAATTTCAAACAGGAGTGGTTTTATCTTAGAAAGATAAAGAACTCCTGCAGCCCACAGAAGAAGTAGAACATATAGCGGTATCTGGTCTATCATATGGAAATATATGTTACTAACAAAAAGCGATATATAAAGCGCACCTATTCCGCAGGCTCCAAGGGAAAGGAAGAAAAGACTTTCTCTCTTCTTGAACCAGAAGATAAGTCCGACTGTTGTCATAGCAATACTTACTATGAACATGAGAGCCATCTTAATCTCATCTGTAAGACCTGGAATCAGATACATAGCAAAGAGAATAAAGCTGATAAAAACAAGTATAGATGCAACTATACCCATACCTCTTATTCCCATCATAGTCTCTGCATCTGCCTTCTTTGGTTTCTGAGGTGCATAGCTTTGAACAGGAGTCTGTCCTGCTGAATACTGCATGGATCGAGACTGCTGCATTGATTGTGCTTGAGGCTGGCCTTGTGGCTGCGAAGACTGACCCTGAGGAACCGCCTGAATTTGCATAGGCTGTGACTGTGCAGGCTGACCTTGCTGCTGTACAGGCTGGCCCTGCGATTGTACAGGCAGGCCCTGCAACTGTGCAGATTGGCCCTGTGGCTGTCCTGGTTGCCCCTGTTTATATGGCGTCCCCTGCTGACCTGTTGTCTGCTGTCTGTAAGGAGATCCTTGAGGTTGAGCCGGTCTCTGCTGTACCGGCTGCGCTGCGGTTCTCTGCTGTACTGCCCTCTGCTCCAGTTGAGCCATTTGAGCAGCCGACATCACCGGTGCCCCTTTCTCCTCATCCTTCAGCTTCATCAGCTCCATATGGATAGCATTGACTTCATATTGCAGGTCATTAAGTTTTTTCTGACTTTGCCGCAGCTTCTCTTCTAATTCACTAATTTCTGACATATCATATCCCCCTGAATGCCAATAAATACATAAACTTGAATACTAAATACACTCCGTTAATTCTAAATACACTCAATTAACTCTTCATGAACATCTTTCATGAACAAAAATCAAAAATCATTATATCATAATACAATGTTCAACGAAACCTGCCGGCTGTTGCATTCACAGAAAAATCGATTTCGATAAATTATTTTAAAATCACTTTATTATAAACTTACTTTATTTCAAACTTACTTTATTATAAACTTACATCAAAAAAGTCTCTGATAAGGTCTATCAACCAAATCAGGGACTTTAAAAAAATTCTTTTGAATATTCTTTTGGATAATTATTTGGGATATTCTTTTGGATAACTCCTCAGACTGACATAATTATTCTCAAAGCTCTAAACTGCAGCTGCCTGGCCTGCCATAGCCTGACTATATTTCATGATCAGAAGTGTTTCACTTCCAGCAACCATCTTATCTGCAATACATACCAGTCTCGCTTCCTTTGAATGAGGCACTCTAGTCAGATTCAGAGGAAACATATGGCAATATATTATCTCCGCTTCCTTTGCTGTAATATCAAAATCACGCCTTGCATTTTCCATAGCTCTCTTTGCATGTGTATAGCCGTGGAGGTTATGATACGCATTTTTCTCGTGCCAGTCATATAAGAAGTAGTCATGCAGCAGAGCACCTCTGACAACACTCCTCATATCAACACTCTTCCCATCAACACTCTTCCCATCAACACTCTTCCTAGTCCTCAGTGCCAGCCATACGCTCATGTAAGCAACGCAGAGGGAATGTGCATAGGTCGTCGTTGTTCCATGCTGAATAAATTCTTTCTCGCGCTGAAAGCTCTCGCTCTCCAGAATGTCCGAACCATATTTACGAATAATATCCACGATTTTATCATCGTATCCAATCTTAACGAGATTTGGCACCGGCCTCATCCTCCATCTGTTTATACTTTTTAGGCAGTCTCATCGCCCATAACATTGTAATTATAACAAATTTATATGATGTATAACAAGCCTAATTGTACTTACAAATACATACAAATTATAATTTAATTTTTATTCAAAACCTATAACAATTCATTCTTTATTCAAAACCTCTAGTAATTCATTCTTTAAGTTAAAAATAATCCCCGGCATATATTTTACCGAGGATTATGCATTCAAATTATATATTTAGGTTTTTATTTTGGTTTTGTATTTAGGTTTTTCATCATTAAGTCTTTTAAATATGTTCATCTGCATATATTCATCTACATATTTTTCTGTGATTTCTTCTGGGCATTTTTCTTAGCGTTATCTGCCGCAAGCTTCTTCTCAGCAGCCAGTTTTTTATTATATGACTCAACGATTTCTTTGATTGTTTTTTCATCAGACATCATACCATTAAGTGCATCGGTTCCCTGGACCACAGTTTTATTCTTAAGTGGATGTTTTTCCTCAAATGTCTTTTTAATCAGCTGATTTAGCTTATCTTTATTTTCAGGATTAACCACCACATCCTGTGCGAGCTTTCTGTACTTCGGATCCGTAAGGATTTCAAAGGTCACTGACTTAGCTGCGTCTGTATATATTTCCTGGTATCTTGCATTTTTTCTTTCTTCTGAAGTCTTTCCAAATGCACCTCTATTGTCTATATTCTGCCCAACAATACCAGGTGCATACTTCTTCAGTCCAAGCTCCTCATATTCTTCCTGAAGATTGAGGATCAGCTGATCAGTCTCTGCTTCAAATGTGGTCCATTTGCTATAAGCATCAGCAGGATTACTCTTCATACAATTAATAAAATGAGGATTCTTAGAAAGCTCTGTATATTGTTTCTTAAAATTATCAGGACTAAAAGTCTCATTTATATTTCTTGCAGCATGATAATTGATACCTGTAGCATACATACTATCCAAATGCCCCTTAAGAATGAAATACTTTGCCTTATCAGACATACTCATATTTCTCTTCATTGTCAGATAAGAATCCAGTCCCTTATCCCTGCGATAATGGGCAGCCATAGTCTTTGAAATCTTTTGCACTGTTTTCATAAACTTAAGCTGTTCCTTAGATAATTTGATTATATCTTTTGTTTCAGGTCCTTTTTTCCAATCACCCTCATCCTCAAGATCATCCTCATATTTATTAAGCCAATATTCGTCTCTGACACGGATATCTTCAAGTGATTTCTGACTGTATGACTTACCGTCCTTCTTATCCTTTTCTGTTTCAAATAGACGACTGCAATTATTATAAGACTGCATCATGAGTGGAAGCTGATCCATTATTCTGAGCGCCACCCTATATCTTACAACTCCAGATTTATTAGGGCTGATCGATTTAAAGCGCTTATTCTTCTCACTATATTTTTGACAAGCCACATAAAGATCATTAAAAGACTCTGTCATACCCTTAGGAGTTGTATGAGCATTATCAAGTCTAGTAATACAGTCCTGAAGACACATTGTCATCTTTCTATATTCAGCAGAGCCCTCCATATCATAACCATTAAAATTACTATCAGGGTTCTTCTGATATTTCTGAAGAAACTGCCTGAACTGAATAAATGTATTTTTTAATGCCTTGTTTGTATCGAGATATGTTGTGTAATTATTATGAAACGCTTTAACTCTTTCTATATCAGCCATAATTTTTCCTTCTTTTTATTTGATAGATGCAGTTTATCACACTAACGATAACAAAAGCGCAACAAACGTTTGAAATGTACCCCATTCGTTTCTTGTTCTTGTTGTTCTTGCTATTCTGAGTCAAGCAATAAGTAAGAAGAAATCGAAGCTTTCTTACTTATGATGAGTTTTCACTTTCTGCTTACTTATGATGAGTTTTCACTTTCTGCTTACTTATGATGAGACTTCTCCTCATATAGATAAGATTGAGAAAGAGCCAAAGAAAGTAAACTTTCATGACTCTTCCTCAATCTTATCTGCTTGAACTCATAAATCACATATTTGCGAATACATCTTCCATCTCGTAATAAAGCTTGCTGAGACAGTCTGTTGAAAGGTCTGTCTCGTTCAGGATTGTATACCTGTCTGCTCTGGTTGCAGCAGCACTCTGCCAAGCTCCCACAAATATTTCTTCTGTTATATTCCAACTTGAAGGAACCACCGGAATATCATATGCCTTGATAATACGTGTGATCTTTGCAATATTTCTATCCTGGAACTTACATGCACCATAGCTTCCCATGGCAACTGCAATTCCATGTGGTACATTTACCTGGTCTGCATAGTTTTCTTCAAGTGCATGACAGAACAGATGCTCAGAACCACTACTCGGTCTGGAGGTTCCTGCAATCTCCATAGCAAGCCCTCCCATAACAAGTGCCTGAGTGAGTCGCTTGATAAAGTCCACGCTCTTCAATTCCTTCATATCGTTATAGGCAATAGAGTTAAATGCCATCTTTGAAATCATATATGCAAAGTCGTCCACATAGTCCTTGCCAGCAATATGAGCTATCTTCCAGTCATTTAGTGCTGTATACTTACTGACTGTATCGCCAATACCAGCCAGAAGCTGTCTCTCTGGTGCGCTCATGATAACAGATGCATCAACGAGAATAGCATGAGGAATGGTGCATTTGAAGGTCTTGCGCGCCCTGCCCTCTGTCCCAAGAACTGCAACTGGAGATGCAAGACTATCGTTACTGATTGTGGTTGGAAGGGATATAAGCTTCGCCTTGCTGACAAATGCTGCAAACTTCGCAAGGTCGAGTACCGTTCCACCACCGAAGCCGATAACTGTATTGATTTCATTCATTGTGATGTACTTTGCCAGCGCAACCGCATTATCATAGCTTGCTGACTGGATCAGATAGAGCTCACTGTTCGGAAAGCTTGCTTCTATCCCATTGATAAGATTTTCAAAGATACCTTTCAGATTCTCCTCAGTTACGATAATGGTCTTCTTCTCCTCAAGTCCTGGAAGAACATCCTCCATAACAGCAGGGATTCTGCCGAATATTCCGTCGTCAACGATTAAATGATATGGTAATTTGAATTGATGCATGTCCGTCTCCTCTTTTCTGATTTTTTGTTTATTCTTACTTTTCTTATCTATTCTTTTTTTCTTATCTATTCTTTTTTATTCTTATTTATTATTTTTTCTATTTATTCTAATATGTGTTCTTATTTTCTGCATCAAATTTTAAATTTATATATTCTTAACACTTTCTGTGCAATATAGCTCATTTTAATTCAAAATGACACCCTTTTCAACCTACCATCCGAAAGCAAGTGTGCATATATCCATCCAACTTAACAAGTCGGCACCCTTTTTCAACCACTTGCTTTTCCTCAGCGTGCATGATATGAATTCACTCAGTCAGTCGGCACCCTTTTCAACCTTCCTACCAAAAGCTAGTGTGCTTATTTCCAGTCAGCTTAACAAGTCGGCACCCTTTT
>CACZRU010000026.1 GCA_902783605.1 uncultured Lachnospiraceae bacterium | reverse complement strand
CATAGCTGACAACTGTATTAGCACATTCAACTTGATATTTCCTAGGTAGCAGCTTCAATTCTCCGTTCATAGATTTCCCCAATATTTCAAATATAAAATGATATAAAAAGCACTATCCGTATTGTATCACCTCAATACGAATAGTGCCACTGAATCACTTTTTTATTATTAAGCTCAGACAAACCTGCCAGCTCTATTGTTTAATCATCCTCCTCCGGATTATAGTTCATCTTAACCAAAGCATCAAACCCTACCTCTCTCAGCTTTGCCCTGAACTTCTTTTCGTTCTCAATAGCCCTTTTTTCCTCAGGCGTAAGGTTACCTGTAGCTTTTTTCTCTGCCCACTCACGAGCTTTTCTTTCTGCCTCCATAGCAAGTCTGTCCTGCTCTGCAATTGGTATTGACTTCACATCCAGTGTTTTAATGGGGCCAATATCATATTTTCTATCAGAATTTTTTCCGGAATTTATTCCCGCTGTTTTTTCTAATTCTTTTACAACATGCATATTTGAATCTGGTTTAGAATTCTTTCCAAACCCCTTAAAAATATCCTTCATAAAATCCATTCTAATCTTCATAGCTAATCCCTTTCTTTTTATTCATATATATTCTCTGCTTTAACTCTATAAACATTCATACCCTATATGATTCCTTTAAAATAGTCCCTTCCCATCCTGCAGGAATGGTTTCAATGCCTCATCCATAGTATCTATATCCAAAAGTGTCTGTGCTATTCTATACGGATTCTCATACACCGCCTTCATCGCTGTATCCATTCCAAGATAGCTGTATTCATATACATCCTCAGGCCTTACATCCACCACATCAGTTACAAAGATCAGTTTTATACCCATTTCCTCGAAAGCTTTCGCAGCTCTGCATGCCGTATCTCTTCTCAGCTTCTGCTTTGCCTTCATAGACTCAGGACTTTCCTGGCTGTTTTTATTTACATGGTGATAAAGACTCTGAATACGAGGAAACTTAATGAACTCCAAGAAACTGTATTCCTCTGCTATAACATCTCTCAAGTCTCTTCCCGACTGTTCTTTCTCAATCAGATCATCAATATCACTCCAGCCAAATGATGCTCCAAGCAGTAGTCCTTCTCTATGCTCCATAACAAAGTCCAAATCCTTTTTGTTTATAAGTCTGGAGAATAGATCTGCATCTTCTTCCTGCAGAACGATAGCTTTAAGATTCTCAATACCAGTGCGATTCTTCACTATATAAACCATGTCGAGAAAAGGAGTTCTGTCAGGTATCTCCACATAGCCACCTGTTTCAATAACCCCTTTATAACCATTTGCCGCCAGTTGGACATCTCCCTCCTTAACCTTCTCGTTATATATATGAATTCTGAAAACCTTCCTGAATTCACGGATCTCTGCAAAGCCAAAATTCTCTTTCCCTTTTTTCGACTCTTCCGCCATATCAATCATCTCCAAGCCTTCCTCAATAATCTCTTCAATCTGCCAAGGATCAATGTCCATCTGATACGACTTCCAATAATCCACAATTTCATCTACTGTCATTGCCTTCGCCACATTTGCGCCCAGACCACCCTTCAGACCATATGTCATCATGAGTACATCTCTGTGAGTCTCTGGAATACTCATCACATTATCAAATACCTTGTTATACATTTCTCTGTTATTCATCTCTTTGTTATTCATTTCTTTCATAGCTTTTTTCCTTTCTTTACTCTTTATATTTTTTCTTATTTCTGTTTTTCTGTATATCATTTAGCTTTTGTCTTTAAGCTTTTTTCTCTATTTATTACCCATTTTTTCTTTTAGATTCTTTTTGGTGTAACCCCCCTTCTCACAATACACAGTCTACAACACCCAAATAAAAATTATTTGCACATTTTTTAAATAATGAAAACAATTTTTATTTTTATTAAAAAAGACTCCTGAAAGATATTATCTTATATATCCTTCAGGAGCCGATTCACAATCTGACGCCACTACTATAATCATCTAATAATTCAATTTATTTATTAATATTCTTTGACCAGAAATACTTTTCTAGAAATTTTATTTATTAGAAATTTTCTTCGTCCGAAACAATTCCGAAATCGCCATCATCATCCGACGAATCCGTCTTAACCTCTTTATCAAATAGACTCTTCAAAACCTTCTTATCTTTTCGAGGAAGCATTTCTTCCTTTACAACCTTTTTGCCATCCAGATCAACCAGGATGATTGAGATATCTGTATTAAACTCTAAACCAAAAACCTTCTCCCTAAACGCATCATAATATTCTTCTTCGGTAAAGACTATAGAATTTCTTATTCCCTCAAGTGTTTCAGGCTCCCACGCATCTCTAAGGAACAGCATAGCATTATGGAACATAATTCCCCTTAGATAAGCGGACGACCCTCTTTCCTTCATCTTCTCAATAGTCTTTTTATCCAGCTTTACATAGTTTTCCTGAATCACAACAATGAAATTCCATAGATTAATATCCTGCGCATCTATCTTCGCAGAGAAGCTGCTGTTTATGGATAACCCGTACTTGCTCTTTGGAAATAGACCAGCTGCATATGGGTTATGAGAAAAACCAACCATGTAGTCCCTGGAAAACAGCTCTGAGACAATAATCCCCCTCACATCCCATTTAATCTTTCTCATAGTTTCCAGAACAGAAGGCCTATCCTTTTTCTCATTTTGCTTATCTAGTCCTTGTTTTTCTTTTATTTCTGATACTTCTTCTCTAGGAATCTTTCCGTTCGCCCTCATAAAGGTATCATAGTTTGCCCTTACCGGATCAGCCGAATGGTCAGCAATAGTGGCGATCATCTTATCCGCCAGCTTCTTCTCATTCTTGGCGTGCACAATTCTCGAAAATGTGGCCGGACTCTTTCCACAGTCGTACGCAAACTGAGCCATTGTCCTATCTGGTCCCTTAGCAATCTCAAGAAGTTCAGCCAGTTTCTTCCAATCAGGAATATACGCCTCAACATAGCTGTCATCTTTTTTATTGTCTATTTCTTGTTTTTCGTTTGTCTTTTGTTTTGTTTTTTCTTTTTTCATATCTTTTTTCATATTTTATTTTTTATCTTCTTAATTTTTCTACTTATTTTTCTTCTTAAATTCTTTCGCATGTTTTTTTAATCGTTATCCAAAAAACCTCTATGTTTCATTCTATTATTAGAACTTACCATAGAGGTTTTACCATGTCAATTTTGATTTTTATTTTTTTGAAAATGCTTTTACATGCTTTCCGGTCGTTTTTTTCCAGTCTTTTTTTCAGTTTTTTCCAGTCTTTTTATGCCTGTCCACTGTTCTTATCCTTCAGGCTGTCTTTAACTGCCTTCAGTTCCTTCTCAAGCTCATCAGCACGCTTTGTTTCAGCATCAGCCATCTTTTTGTAAGCTTCAACAGCATCATTTTGCTCTTTATTCTTAACATTCAGATGATCCTGGAACAGCACTGTAGCAACCATAGTTCCACCAGCAAAGATCATAATGAGCATCAGCAGCCAGTCAAACATTGTCATCCTGTCAACCCAGAAGCTTGTATTCATAATGATTGCGGCTATGATAAACAGCACTGAAATCACTGTGAAAATCTTCGATACAAATGAACCATCTGTTGCAAACATCCATACAACACCGATGATCAATGGAACGACCACGAGTCCTGATGGCATACTGAAGAATCCAAAACTAAGTCTTCCCCATCCGAACCCAGCAGATCCAACATGGACTCTGTTGAACAGCAGAAAAAGCCCTACAGCCATCATTGCAAGACCACCGAAAAATCTCAGCAACTCATTCTTTCCTCTCATAAATTTTACCTCCACTCCTTTGAAAAACTGAAGCAACAGGTGCTTCATACCCTTCAATATCGAAAATATTATATCGAATATAGCATTTCCTGTAAATTAAAATCGCTGTCATCCCCCTTTATTTCAACATTTATTCACAATTCACTAAGTACACACTATGTACATTTTGGGATAGATCAGCTTTGCACATTTACACATTACAGCAGGGAATCATCTACTTCGATTTCGAACGGCAGGCGATTCAGGATATCTTTATCCATGTCTATACCAGGATATACCTCAACCAGCTTTAGGCCGTTTTCAGCCAGCTCGAACACGCATCTCTCAGTTACATAGATAACGCGCTGTCCATTCTTCTTAGCTCTCTTTGCAGAGAAGCTTATGCTCTTAACATCATTTACAAACTTATCTATAGAGCCTTCATTCCTTATGACAATATTTCCATCATCCTCTTCAACGCTGAGTCCCTTTGTATTAAAGGTCAGGCAGAAAACAACTGTTTTTGTCTTTGCAGTAATATTTGCAAATCCACCAACGCCGGCAAATGCACCAGGTCCTTTATGAGCATTAACATTTCCATACTTATCCACTTCAATTCCACCCATGAAGCAGATATCAAGTCCTCCGTTATTATAAAGATCGAACTGATTTGCCATGTCGTAGATTGAATCTGCTCCGATAACCGCTCCAAATACTTTTCCTGAAGCAGGGAAACCACCGACACCACCGGACTCAACGGTAAGAGTAATCTTATCTAGAATTCCATTTATCCTCGCATACTTTGAAACTGTCTCAGGAATTCCGACACCGATATTTACAATATCATCCGGCTTCAGCTCCTGAGCAGCCCTCTTTCCAATTACTTCTGCACTGGAATTTACAACAGCCTTTGTCCTTGTTCTCTTCTCCAACATCTCTGCCCAATCCTGCCACTGAGAATATGGAATCTCAAAGCTGCCAGTCAGTGACTCGTAAGCCGCATGTCTTGGTTCCGGCTTGATTGGAACAATTGCATCTACAAGACAGCCCGGAACGATGGTGCTATGTGGTCTGGAAGGTCTTACAACCAGGCGATCCACCTGAACGATAACCTTTCCGCCATTTGCCTTAACAGCCTGACAGATAGAAAGTGCATCACCGGCAGTAAACATATCCTCAAATGAGATATTTCCCTTCTTATCTGCGCAAGTTCCCTTGATGATAGCCACATTAATCTTAGGCAGCTTGTAGTACAGAAACTCCTCTCCATCAAGCTCAACGTATTTAACCAGCGAGTCATCCTTGGAAATGTTATTTATCCCAGGACCTTCGAGTCTTGGATCCACAAAAATATCAAGCCCTACTTTTGAGAGCGCACCTGGAAGTCCACCCGCCTGTGCTCTAAGCGCATGGGATATACATCCAAGAGGAAGATTATATGCTTCAAATCTATCTTCCAGCACCAGCTTCTTTGTGCTGTACATGGCACCAAAATGTCCACATATGATCTTATCCACTGCACCGTCACGAATATATCCTTCGGCAGCTCTATTCTCATCCCACACACCGAATCCTGCACTGGAAACGCAGGTAAGATGCTTTGGCGAACCTGTATTCTTATATCTTTCATATAGTGCTTCGTGAAGCTCAACCGGGTTATCGATTCCCAAAAATGAATTGAATGCAATAACATCTCCATCCTTTATCAGTGTCATGGCTTCATCTGCTTTTAATATCTTAAACATAACTATCCTCTTTTCTATTTCTTTATTATT
>CACZRU010000025.1 GCA_902783605.1 uncultured Lachnospiraceae bacterium | reverse complement strand
GTTAATTTATTCTAATAATTTATGATAAATCTTATTGTCCCAGTGTATTGGTGATAGTAGGAAGCATCTGTTTCTTTCTTGAAACAACACCTGGTAGATTTACCGATTGATGATTCTTGGAAGTTACATTAAACCCTGTTTCTAGGATTATTTCGGCCTTCTGACCAAAGAATAAAACTTCTGATGATTCCTTAAGAATATTAGTAAGCATAAAGAAAATCATATCAAGACCATCTTTATTAACAGCAGCTTCTAGTTCAGGAAGGACCATCTCTTTTATGTGTGAAAGTTCGTTGTTATCCATGGAACTGATCTGACCAATTCCGATGTTGGACTTTCCGGCGCTGAACTTCTTGAAATCCTGATGAATAATCTCGTCAGGTGTTTTGTTGCCAAGATTACTTCCTGCAGTGAACATGCTTTTTGCAAGTTCTTCAGGTTCGATTTCTGCAATGGTTGCAAGAACCTTTCCAGCTTGTTTATCCATCTCAGTACATGTTGGTGACCTGAAGAAGAGAGTATCAGATATAATGGCAGAGAGCATTAGTCCTGCCATCTGTGGAGTTATCTCAACTCTTGCTTCCTGATACATCAGGTAAATGATAGTACAGGTTGAACCTAGTGGCTGATTACGGAAATAAACTGGTTTTGTAGTAGCAACTGTTCCAAGTCTATGATGGTCGATTATCTCTAGAATTTCAGCTGAGTCCATTCCATTTACGGCTTGTGATTTCTCATTATGATCTACTAGAATTACCCTTTTCTTTCCGGCAGCCAGAAAATTTCTTCTGCTGACCATACCTTTGTAATTTCCAGAAGAATCAACAATAGGGAAGTAGCGGTGTCTGGTTGTTGCCATAATAGGATGCACATCTTCTATATAGTCATCCTGTTTAAATGTAAGCAGATTCTCTGTTTTCATGAAATGTCTTACAGGAAGACTCTGATATATAAGTCTTGCAACTGTAAATGTGTCATGAAGAGTTGTGATGATCTTGCAGTTCTTTTCCTCAGCCAGTGCCTGAATAGTCTTTGTTACCTTGGCTCCAGCGCATATGATTAGGCATTCGGCACCCATTTCAATAGCGCACAGCTGAGATTCGTACCTGTCACCGAGTATTACTATATCGTGCTCCTTGATATATTCCTCCATTACATCTGGAGTTCCGGCACCAATCAGTACCTTTCCTTCTGTTTGGATATCACTGATATTACCTACGATAAGAGTTCCATCAACGGTATCTACTATATTTACATAGCTTGTATGTGCTTCAGAAATAGTGTTTGAATTATACTCGCCCATATAGGATTCCATGATGTCACCAGTGGTGATAAGTCCCTTGAGAACTTTGTTTTCGGTGATACAAAGTGTAACAACTTTGTTATCCTTCATCATTTTCCATGCTTCTCTAAGTGACATTTCCTCTGAAACAGAAGGGATTTTTCTAAGATCCATATCCCTGACCTGGGTTCTCACATCACCGACGAACTTTGGAGCTTTTAATGAAAATCTATCCAGTACATATTGTGTTTCACTGCTTACATTACCGCATCTTGCTGCTATATAATTAGGGTGCCCAGTCTCTTTTTTTAGATTAGCATAAGCAATAGCAGAAGCTATTGAATCAGTATCCGGATTCTTGTGTCCGATTATATAAACAGTTCTTTCATCTTTAGCCATAGTTTTTAGTTTGTCCTTATATTTTGATTCTTTATATTTTAATTATTCTACAACAATTTCATTATAACTTATTTTGCCATTTTCATAAAGCAGAAAGAAATAATCTGTCATATATTTTAATTATATGTGTAATCCCGTTTGTTCAGCCTGTATATATTTAAAAATTGTTTCACTATATATGTGATTTGTGGTAGAATGAGAACCGGTTTGCGGTGATTTACTAGTATATAAATTTGAATCATATCTTTTTGAAATGGAGATTTAAGATGAGTGATAATCAAGATACAAAAATGACAAAGGAACAGCAGGAGGCTATGGACAAGGCGTTTGCCAGATCTATGCCAGAAGGGCTTCAGAAAGTTCATAATGAATATTCAAATGTTAAGAAGGTTTATGGAATTATCAGTGGAAAGGGTGGTGTAGGTAAGTCTCTTGTTACATCACTTTTAGCAGTTGATGCTGCCAGAAAGGGACTGAAGACTGCCATACTTGATGGTGATATTACAGGACCTTCAATCCCTAAATCTTTTGGTATCCATCAGAAGACTTATGGTTCTGATATTGGAATTATGCCAGCTGTTACCAGAACAGGCATCAAGCTTATGTCTATAAATATACTCGTTGATAATGAGGAGGATCCGGTTTTGTGGAGAGGTCCGGTAATAGCTGGTGCAGTAACACAGTTCTGGACAGATGTTGCCTGGGGCGATATTGATGTAATGTTTGTTGATATGCCACCTGGAACAGGTGATGTTCCGCTTACTGTATTCCAGTCACTTCCTGTAGATGGTATCATCGTTGTTACTTCCCCTCAGGAACTGGTTGAAATGATTGTTGGCAAGGCAGTTAAGATGGCTGAGATGATGAATGTTCCTATACTTGGTCTTGTAGAAAATATGTCATACTTCAAATGTCCGGATTGTGGAAAAGAGCACGATATTTTTGGACACAGTACTGTTGACAAGGTTGCAGAAAAGTATGGAATCTCCCGTACTGCAAGACTTCCAATTGATCCAAAGATTACATCACTGGTTGATGCAGGAAAGATTGAAGAAATCTACATAGAAGAAGTTGATGGATTATATGACAAGATTATTAAATAGATGACTTATATGGAGATAGATGTTGCGTTTGACTCCTTCAGCATATAATTTCATTCTTGGGAAAGAGAGAAAATCTTATAATACAAAGAAATCAGGTATAATATGAAAAATATAACAGTCAGAGATATATTAAAGGTTACAAGTGGTCACCTTATAGGTAAAATAAATGATGACTATAGAGAAGAATTACTTAATTATAGTATAGAAGAATTAGAAGTTGATTCTAGAAAAGTTAAAGAAAATACTCTTTTTGTGGCAATTCCTGGAGAAAATGTGGATCCACATAAATTTGTTCCTCAGGCTGCTGGAAATACAAAAGCAATATTGGTGGAACAGGAAGAAGATACTATTAGAGCTAAGGCAGATGTGGATTTTCTTCCAGATAATATCGCCTACATCAAAGTAGACAATACACTTGATGCATTGCAGAAGATTGGAGGATATGTTCGCAGCCAGTATCAGGGTAAAGTTATTGGTGTAACTGGAAGTGTTGGTAAGACAACAACCAGAGAGATGATTACTACAGCCCTTAGAAGTAATGCACCAACATTTTCAACAGATGGAAATATGAATTCACAGATAGGTGTTGCATTAACACTTTCTCACATAATGGATAAATCTACAGATTATGCCGTGATCGAGATGGGAATCAGCGAACCGGGTGGAATGGATAAACTTACTGCCATGGCAAAGCCCGACCTTGCAGCAGTTACAATAATTGGAAGCGCACATATAGAATTCCTTAAATCTAAGGAAGGGATTAGAGATGAGAAGCTGAGAATTACAGGAAGAATGAAGGAAGATGGAGTTGTATTTCTCAATGCAGATGATCCGCTTCTATTTGCAATAAAAGATTCTCTTTCAGTAAAAGCTTATACATATGGTACTAGAGCTGATGCCGATTATGTTGCTGAGAACATAAGATTTGAAAATGGATTTAATTCTTATACGTTTGTTCATGGAGATAAGAGAGTGCTTGTAAATCTCAGTGCTCTTGGAAAACATAATGTACTGAATTCACTTGTTGCTATGGCTGTTTGTGATCATCTTGGACTTGATCTTTCTAAGGCTGCTTCAAGTTTTGAAAATTTTCAGGGGCTTAGACAGAAGGTCCTCGGATCAGAGAAGGGCTTTACTATTATTGATGATTCATATAATGCGAGTACAGATTCTATGAAGGCTGCTATCAATGTCCTTAAGGATATATCTGTTACAGGCCGTAGAGTTGCTGTTCTTGGAGATATGTTTGAACTTGGACCTGATAGTGTATTGTTCCATAAGGAAGTTGGAGAGTATATAAATACACTTAGACTTGGTGATGGAAAGCCGGCACTTGACATGCTTGTGACCATTGGAGATACAAGTAAGAATATTTCTGATGCAATAAACTGTATACCAACGGTGCACTTTACAGATAGAAAAGAAGCTGTAAAATATATTAAAGATTATTTGAAGCCTGGAGATGTTATAACATTTAAAGCGTCCAATGGTATGAAGTTTTGGGAGCTTATAGAAGAAATAAAATAATAGAAATAATATAATAGAAATATTTATAAGAGGAAATGATTATGAATTATCCATGGGAAGCGAATATAAGAAAGGTTGATCCTTATACACCAGGAGAACAGCCAACAGACCCAAGTATTATTAAATTAAATACAAATGAAAATCCTTATGGACCTTCTGATGATATTAAGAAGGCCATGGGTGAGCTTTCAACAGATCTATTTAAGAAGTATCCAGATGCAAAAGCTGAGGATCTTGTAAATACTCTTGCTGATTATCATAAAGTTGGCAGGGATCAGGTTTTTGTCGGTGTTGGTTCAGATGATGTACTGGGAATGTGTTTTATGACTTTCTTTAATTCAGAAAAGCCTGTGCTATTTCCAGATATAACATATTCATTTTATCCAGTATGGGCAGAACTTTTAAAAATATCTTATAAGACTCTGGCTCTTAATGAATCATTTGAAATCGATATTGACGATTTTATTCAGGAAAATGGTGGAGTTGTTATTCCAAATCCAAATGCACCAACTTCGATACTTCTTGATAAAGATAAGATTGTTTATCTTTTGGAGAATAATAAATCTTCAGTTGTTATAATCGACGAGGCATATATTGATTTTGCCAAGGATGGTTCTTCTGTTATAGATCTTGTCGATACGTTCGATAATCTGGTGGTTGTAAGAACATTCTCAAAGTCCAGGTCACTTGCTGGTCTTAGAGTAGGTTATGCTGTTGCAAATCCAGTATTAATAAAGTTTCTGAATGATGTTAAATATTCCTACAACTCATATACAATGAATTATCCATCAATTAAGCTGGGGAGCGCTGTTATAGCAGACGAAGAGTACTTTAGAGCAACTATAAAGAAAATAATAAATACAAGACAGTGGTTTACTGAGGAGCTTCGTGGAATGGGCTTTGTTCTTCCTGACTCATCAACTAATTTTGTTTTTGCTGAACATACAACTGTTCCGGCAAAGGAAATCTTTGAAGAAGCAAAGAAGAATAAAATCTACTTCCGATATTTTAATCTTCCAAGAATAGACAATAGACTTAGGATTACTATTGGTACTGAGGAAGAGATGAAGAAGGTAGTGGACTTTTTAAAAAAATTCTTAGGTTGATAGATTAAGCGTTTTTTGCTGGTAAAGCAGTAGAATGATTTCTTGACAACCATATATATTTTGATAAAATAATATCTACCAATCAAACTTCTATGATTCATATTTATTAACTTTT
>CACZRU010000024.1 GCA_902783605.1 uncultured Lachnospiraceae bacterium | reverse complement strand
GATTTCATCAGGTGAATATATACCCTTTGATGGTACGCTGATCATATTAAAGGCTGGAAGCCATTTAAAAGAAATAAAGAATAAAGCGTTAGAAAGTGGAAAGACTGCATATATGGTTGAAAACTGTGGTATGCCAGATGAAAAGGTATATAATAATACTGAGTCTATGCCAGACGAGGCTGGGTATTTTACGGTTGTAATCGTGAGATAATATTATAAAAAACTAAAGGGGAAATAAATGTATGGAATATATTAGAGTTACAAAAGATAACTTGGAAAAGGAGCATATCTGTTGTGCAATAACTAACAACAAGGATGTACAGGTATCTTCAAAAAAAGCATGGCTTGCAGATAGATTTGATGAAGGACTTGTGTTTCTGAAAAGTGTGGAGCGAGGCAAGTGTTTTGTAGAATATATACCAGCGGAAAATGCATGGGTTCCTATTGAGGCAGAAGGGTATATGTATATTGATTGTCTATGGGTGTCAGGTGCACTTAAAGGGCATGGCTATTCTTCAGATCTGCTAAATGCATGTATTGAGGATAGCAAGGAAAAAGGTAAAAAGGGACTATGTATTCTTAGTGCTGATAAGAAGAAGCCTTTTCTTTCTGATCCGAAGTTTCTGGCTTACAAGGGATTCATAGTGGCAGATGAAGCGGATAATGGTATTCGACTTATGTATCTGCCTTTTGATGAGAATGCAGATACACCTAAGTTCAAAGAATGTGCAAAGCATCCTCACATAGATGAGATGGGGTATGTTTTATACTACACCAGCCAGTGCCCATTTAATGGGAAGTATGTTCCAGTCTTAGAGAAGACAGCAGAGGAGAATGGCATTCCATTTCGGGCTATTCATATAGAGAGCAGGGAAGAGGCGCAGAGTGCCCCTACACCTATAACGAACTATGCCTTGTTCCACGATGGAGAGTATATTACAAATGAGCAGATGAACGACAAGAAGTTCCTGAAGCTTGTTAATGGATAGAAGTAATAGTTTTTTACCACCTATCATTCTTGGATAGGTGGTTTTTTCTTGTTAATTATGTAGGTCCATACCCACCACAAGGTTCAGTAGATGATTATTTAAAGCTCGATACACGAGTATACATATTATGATAATAAAGGTGTAAGAGACTCCATAAGCCATAGTAATCAGGACGGGTGTTCCGAAGAATGCCATGATGAGCACATTTGGCAGCCAGACAAAAAGAGAAACCTCTAGCGAAAAGGCTATTGATTCAGATATAGAAGCATCTTTAGGAAGACAGTAACGGTTCCATATTGGCAGAAGGGCTCCTGCTATAAACATGAATATGGTGAATACAATATAGAATGAAGCTTCACGGTTGGATGAAACTCCAAGGATACTGCATAGACGCCAGGAGTTATTAACTGCTCCGGCTATTATATCAGTTATATAGTTTAATCCTGCAAATAGGAATCCGTTTATAATTGAACATACGAAGAAGCTGGTGCTTGAGATGCTTTGTGTTTCATCGGTAGGTTCAACATCGGTAGTTTTAATATCGATATTCTTAACATCGAAATTTTTCATAAGAAGTCCCAGAATGAGACCTTTTAATGTGTAAGATACTATATCAACAATAATGATTCCCAGAGTAAGGGATTCCTCGATTATCTTTCCATCACCACCTAACATTGCCAGGATATTAGGAAGATAACTGCTAAATAGAATCAGCATTATGTAGGTAAAACCTCTAAGAATCGTATTCTTTATCGGTAGCTTATATCCGATCATCAAATACCCGAATCCAACTATAAACTCTGCGCAGATTCCATATATTATAAATGGAACAGTGACAAAATTAGGAGCTTCTTTATGTCCTTCAATGACTGCTTCCACAAATATTCGAAGTGGAGTGGTAACAAGATTTGGTAAAAGCACAAACAGAATCAAGCGGAGGATCATGCCGAGATTAAATCTATCTTTTATTGTAGATGCTGGTATTTTATTTATCGGTATAGTGGCTGTTTTATTCATGATTATCCTCTTTTTTTAATTCTTCTTTCATAGTGTCTAGTTTATCCAGCAGTTTCTGCTGAACCTTGGCAAATGTCTTTATATCTCTTTCAGAAATATCTGAGTAGAGTTCAGAAACAAATACCATATTTTTTTCTAGATTTTTTTTACCCCAGTTGCGTCCTTTTTTTGTGATAACTATGAGCATATTTCTCTTGTCAGTGTCGGACTTTTCAAGGGTTACATATCCTTTTTCAACAAGCTTATCAATTAGTTGTTTTGTACTCTGTCTTGTGATTCCACATTTCTCAGCCAGTTGATTAAGATTTGGGGCTTCTTCACATCTTCCAAGTATCATAAGTGGAAGCCACTGTCTAGAAGTGATATCATCCATTCCCATGTCCATAACGCTCTGCAGAGTGTTGGCTAGTCGGGATATTTCAACGAGAGAAGTAAATATAGTTGTATTATATTGATCCATTAGAAGTCCTCCTGATTCAAATATGCAGTATACTGCGTAAATGGGTTATATGTAGTATATATGCAGTATACTACATTTGTCAAGCGGGTTTTATAAATATATTTGAAAAATAGATTTGGTGTTGACAGATACGAAGGAGCAGAGTATCCTAAACACATTATTATTTTGAAACAAGTGATACGATACTATAAGGAGTTTATTCATGCGTAAGTTTAATCTTGTAAATGCATACGCCACATTAAGATCAACACTACTTCGACTAGTGAATGGTCTGAATTTTGTATGCGAGTTTCCGAGATTAAAAGTATGAGTGGATTGTTAGAATACTATAGTATTATCTATTATTGACCACCTATCGTCTCGGATAGGTGGTCTTTTTGCATAAGGAGGAATGTAAGTATGAGTATTATTAATTCTTTTGATAACAAGTCTAAGGCATTGATAGATCCGGGACAGATTTTTAAG
>CACZRU010000023.1 GCA_902783605.1 uncultured Lachnospiraceae bacterium | reverse complement strand
TATTTATCTTTAGACTATTTATCTTTAGACTATTTATCTTTAGACTTCATGCGAGTCTTGTTATTATACATTTCCTCATCAGCTCTCTTGACTGTATCAAGAACTGCATCATCAACTTCCGGATCATATACTGCAATACCACAGGCGATAGAAATATAGTTATTCGGAAGTGGAAGCTGGTCACTGTATTGACTCATCATGTTATTCATAGCATCAAGCTGACCCTTATAGTTGTCATAGTCGTCACCAGTCAGAATGGCGACAAATTCGTCACCACCAATCCTATATACAGGGCTATGCTTGAAGATGTCACAGATAAGATGACATGCTCTGATCAGATAAGCATCACCGGCATCATGACCATAGGAATCGTTGACCAGTTTAAGGTTATTTACATCAAACATTGCTATTGCAAACTTTGGAGTGGAATCTGAATTGATTTCAGATTGAATAAACTTAACCTTATCTTCAAATGCAATTCTATTATTAACATTTGTCAGAGGGTCACGCCTCATGACCTCAAGGAGCCTCTTATTTATCAGGTCCAGACTAAGGGCATGGCGGAACTTATCGAACACAAGTCCCATTCTGCTCTGGTAAGTCTGGATATAATGATTTTCAACCTTTTCCATGCAGTCTCTGAATACTATATAACCATAGGCTTCATCTGCTTCATGTATAGGAAGAAATACATACATATGATTTTTCTGATTAGATTTATCCCCCTTATATCCAGGAACCAGTTCTCTTGAAGGAAAATGATCGTCAGGGAATATATCTCCGTCCTCGGTAGAATATAGAACTTCCATGTATCTGCTGTATCCATATTTACGAAGTTTGATATTCTGATCATATATTGATAATCCAAAGTTAGGCTCAAGGATAACATGGAAGGAGTCGCCCTCATAATCATGATTTTCAGTCAGGAGATTCTTAAGCTTTGTCTTAAACTCCTGATATGTAAGACATGAGAGTACAGTTGAATCTATAAGATTCAGCTTTCTATTGAAATAAGTGGTCATAGCACGTTTTGTAAATGCTTCACGCCCCACGCGTCTTCTGACTTTGTCACTGTTACGGTATTTATAGCAGTTACAGCTTTCGCCCGGAATGAATTCACAAGGGATGATATGTGATTTACTGATTGTGTTGCTGTCTGAATTGTTATCAATGTTGTTATTTGAACCGGCATCAGAATCTTTACTTGAATCATGCGATTCATTTTTAGAAAAGATATTCATCCAGATATTTCCAGCCTCGCGTCCCATTTTGGTAAAACACTGATCAACGGATGCAATAGAAGGGTCGAAAATCTGACTGTCATCAATATAATCATAGCCGGTTACCAGAACATCATCAGGAACTATGTAACCGTTTTTATTAAGTGATATACAAGTCTCCATGGCAAGTCCATCATTTGCGCAGATAAATGCGTCAGGCAGTTCACGGCCTGCTTTGCAGAATTCGTTTATATATCTGGTAACTGCTGCATTCTCCCACTTGGTGTAGAAAACCTCAACTAAATCCTCGGAGGCATTGTTAGCATCCAGGTAATCTTTAACGGCTTTGAGTCTTAGTTCGGAATCAAGAGAATCCGCTGTTCCAGCAAAGAAAATGATTCTATGTACATCATGTCTTTTCTGAAGATGTTCACACATTTCCATAGTTGCAGAGTAATTATCTGAACCAATGAAGTAGGTGTCCTCGTGCTGGGCACCCTGTATGATGACAGGGATACCTGCTTCCTTGCTTCGTTTAATGATACTTTCAATAATATTGTGGAAATCGAGACCGCTGCCGAATATTACTACACCATCGAAGTCGTTAAGATTTGGAAGACTGAAGATATTCACTTCACCGCGCTTATTTGCAGGTGTATCAACATAGGTCGGATAGCACAGAAAAAGGAAGATATCTACATTTTCCTTAATCAGGGATCTTTGCATACCTGTAAGGAATTGGGAGAGTATCTCACTGCACCAGCCTGTTGTGAATACCGCAATCTTTTTCTTCATAGTATGAGTTACCTTTATTAGTTGCTATATATTAATTGTTATATATTAGTTGTTTTTGTAAGTTGCTTTATATTAGTTAACTAATATGTTTTTTCCTTTTTGATAATAAAAGTATAATGTATAATTATAACATGTTGAGTGGAAAATGATAATAACAATTTTTAATTAGTGAGGGTGAGATGGACATTAATAAGATAAGTTTTGATAAACCAGCAGGGGATTGGAATGAGGCGCTTCCGATTGGAAATGGAAGGCTGGGTGGAATGGTTTTTGGTAATCCGTAGAGAGAGAGACTTCCGAATCTCTTTGACAATCATCCGCCATTTCAAATAGATGGCAACTTCGGATGTACAGCAGGAATAGCTGAAATGCTGGTACAAAGTCACGAGAGAAATGATGATCCAGAGGATAATCCAAAGATTAATCCAAAGATTAATCTTCTGCCAGCACTTCCAGATGCCTGGAAGAATGGAAGAGTTTCAGGACTCAGACTGCGAGGAGGAATAATCCTGAAAAATCTTGAGTGGAAGGATGGAAAGGTGATCCAGGTGGAGTATGAATAGCTTACTATTTTCATATGCTATATAATTTATTGAATGAGTTCTTTTGATAAGAAATAATATAGATATAAAAAAAGAAAGCCTGTCAGATTCTGAGTATAAATCAGTATCCGACAGGCTTTTTTGAAAGGAAATATAATATGAAAAATAGTAAAGGAGGAATAATTATGGACTTTAATAACAGCCTTTACAGGCATACTACAGTTCATAGCAATCACTGAAGTCTGGTACGAAGCTGTAGTAAGTGCGACCTGAAGGACCTTCAAGCATCTGGAGATGACCACGACAGGTAATGGACTTGTTTTTATTTATAGAACTGAAGGAGATGTTTTCGCCGTTTAGAAGCTGAGCGACTTCAGAGTCTGTGAAGAGATGATTGGCAAAGAACCTTTTGAATTTGATGTTCTCTCCATTGAATACTCCTTGAACCGTGCTCTTCTTCTCTTTAGAGGTGAAGTACTCTCCGCCATTTTCGACGTCAACTTCATTCTTGAAGTCATCCCACAGGCTCGTGAGCTCTTCCTGGATATTCTCGCCAAGAAGAATTTCGTTGTAGGTTGTGCCGCGCTGGCTGATTCGAGTTTCGTAAGTCATACCTAAAGCTGTTCCAACGTCTGTGACTACGGCCCTGCCATCTGTGCGTGTTAGATAGCCTTTCTCATACAGATGGTTTTTCATCTTCTTGATAACAGGATACCAGTACTTGTCGGCATCATGTGCCTCTGCCACACTAACTGCAAGTTCTTTGATAGTCATATTCTTAAATTCTTTCATATTTGTCACCATTTTGACCTTTCTTTGATTTTTTTATTTGTATATGCCCTGCACAAGGTGGTGAGATATTCATAACTTAGATATGATTGAGAGTCGCTTCGAACTTTATCTATATTTCCTAAAAGCAGGATTCGACCTCGTGAGGGGGAGATCTTTAATTCTAAAGTTTGAAAGTTCTAAATTTATTTTTCGATCAAAGCTTGTGTTTATGGTTCTTTATTTTTGTAATGCAGATACTTGGAACAAGTATTCATTATTTGATAATTTGATAGAATAAGAACATAATATATTGTTATTAGAATAAATTTGAGATATATATAGAAATATGATATGCTTTGTTGGGAAGTGGATTAGTCTCGTAACAGAAATACCCAAAACATATAAGTTAAAAATGAGTTTCAGATGCACAATAAAATCCCTCGAGATTCTAATTAGAACTCTCGGGGGATTGTTGATTTTAATATGGGATATGTGTTTTATGAAGAAATATATATTTGATCATTCGACAGATTTAGAACTTACAGGAAATGTGAAGTATGTATCTGGATATGGTTCATTTATGAGTGAGAAGTGCCACCATTCTGTTGTGATTGCTTTGAAGCCATGGTTCGTCATAGCGTTTCTTAGTATCATACGGTTAGCATACTGCTCTTCTGTGATACCGGTGTAGTCTGAGTGGGAGAGCTGACCGAAGTAGTCAAATGTTCCCCCCATATCCACATCTTTACCAGTGCTCATATCGACTATAGTTAAATCTACAGTACTGCCTCTACTATGTCCGGAGTGCTTTGCAATATATCCTTGGGAGAATAGATTAGTTTTATCGACTTCAGGGTAGAAGTAGTCCTTAATTTTTGTATCATCTATATCTTCAGCCCATTCCACAAAGTTATCCACGGCCATTTGTGGTCGGTATGCATCATATATTTTGATACAGTAGCCTTGTTCTTCAAGTTCGTCATTTACAGCTTTCAGCTGAGTTGCAGCCTCGGTTGTAAGGAGGGCTACAGGCTCTTCATATCCGTCAATCTGTTCTCCTACAAAATTGTAGTCTGTGTAATAGCGGATTTCGAGAACAGCATCAGGGACTGCATCACTGATCAGAACAAAGTCGGATGAATCGTTGGATAATCTATATCCGTCGCTGCTTATTGCAGTGGTAGGTTCCTCTCGGACCGGTTCACTGACGGACTTATCTTCCTCAGCATCTGTGGAAGTATTCTTTTTATCCTTTGAGTCATCCTTCGACTTTTCAGTGGTTGCCTCTGTCGCAACTTCTGTTGTGGCTTCTGTTATAGCTTCTGTCGTGGCTTCTGTTGTAACTTCGGTGGTAACTTCAGTTGTTGTCATCTCTGCTTCAGTACTGCTTTCCTTAGAACCACAAGCAGTCAGGCAAATTAGTAGTGAAAGTGTAATAGATAATAATTTAATACTTTTCATCGTTTATCCTCATTTAAGAAATTCATGTCATACAGAGTGCTTCATTGCTAAAAGCTTTTCCTGCAGGCAAGAACGCTTTTGACACTTATGTCACATTATATCATCTATGTGCAAATAAAAACTTAGAAAATAAAAATTTTAAACATTTAAGAATTTCTTTAATATTTCATTTTATAGTGTTATCAGTGAAAGAGAAAATATGCAAAATGGACCTGGTTTCATTTACACATACTAAAGGAGAAGAGATATGTCGGAAACTATCGTTGAAGTTAAAAATCTAACAAAACAGTATGGGAAACAATTGGCGCTGGATAATGTGAACTTCAGTATTAAGAAGGGAAGCATTGTTGGACTTATCGGACCAAATGGTGCTGGAAAGACCACCGCGATGAAGATAATGGGTGGACTTGCATTTCCAACCAGTGGTGAGATTGAGATGTACGGAGCTACAGATGAGAAGGGACTGAACCATGCTCGTACAAGAATGAGCTTCATGATTGAAACACCATACGAGAAGGAAAGGATGACGGCTCGGGAGAATCTGGAGAAACAGAGGCTGCAGAAAGGTATTCCGGATAAAGGCAGAATTGATGAGGTTCTGGAAATTGTAAATCTGCAGGATACGGGAAAGAAGATAGTTAAAAACTTCTCTCTAGGTATGAGGCAGAGATTAGGATTGGCAAATGCCCTCCTAGGAAAGCCGGAATTCATGGTGCTGGATGAACCTATAAATGGTCTTGATCCTGAAGGTATTGTGGAGATAAGAGAACTCTTCCGTAAGCTGAATAAAGAAGAGGATATTACCCTTGTAATCTCATCACATATCTTGAGTGAGCTGTCCCTACTATGTACTGATTACATCTTTATCAATCACGGACAGATTAAGGGAATCTTCACTGCGGATGAGCTTAAGGCTGAGTGCAGTGACTATTATCAGATTGATACGGATAATAATGAGAAGGCCAGTGTTATTCTTTCTACCACATGTGGTATAAGAGAACTGGATGTTCAGGAAACAGGACAGATCAGGATATATGAAGGTTTAGAAGATATTCGCAGTATATCAAAAGCCCTCTACGATGGTGGAGTGATTCCAACAGAGATTTCCAGAAATGAGATCAACTTAGAGGATTATTATATGCGAAAGGTACAAGAAGGGTAGTATACCGGAAAATAATTATGAAAGAAAATTATGGGAAAACTATGAAAAATTTGAAAGGAAAGTAAAATGGTTAACTTGATAAAATCACATAACTATACGCTCTGTCATAATATGCTTTCTGTTATTACCCT
>CACZRU010000022.1 GCA_902783605.1 uncultured Lachnospiraceae bacterium | reverse complement strand
GCTTATTGATCTTTACTACGATAAGGATTCACCATATCGTGATATTGATAAGACAATCAGTTATGCTCAGCAGCTGTTTGAGGCAACCAAGGATCCAGAACTTGCTTTCCTTATTGGTAACATATATGACCAGGAAAGAAAAGATTATGCTAAGGCGCTTAAATGGTATGAGGATGCTGAGAGACTTGGACATAAGAGAGTTGCATTCTATCTTGGAAGATTTTATTATTATGGACTTCTTTCAACAGGTAGAGATGGTGAAAAGGCTCTTAAATACTTCAATATGGCACAGGCTAATGGTGTTTCTGAAGCAGATGCATATATTAAGGATATTAAAGATCTTAAGGGTGAGAACCTTCAGGGTGCTGTAAATAAATGGGAAAGAGCTGTTAAGGCAGGATCAGCGGCAACTGCACTTAAGGTTGCGCTTATGAAGCAGGCACAGATATTCTATATTGCAAATGAGTATGAGATAGAGAAGGCTTTCCTGGAAGCTCTTGGTTTAGGAAGTACACAGGCTGCATACGAGCTTGGTAAGATTTATGAGAGACAGGAACTTCTTCCTGATTTTAAGGGTGAGAAAAAATCACTTAAGTACTTCGAAAAAGCATTTGATAGTAAATTTGAGGACTTTGATAAGGTAAATCTTTTCAAAGTAATTGAATATAAGGAAGAAAAGGGTGCTTCTGAAGAAGAGGTTATCAACCTTTATATGCAGAATGCATCTATGGCATATGAGCCAGCACTTGATAAGATCGTATCTATGGTTAAGTATCGTACACCACAGATTACAGAACTATATCGTGTGCTTATGGAAACGGCTGAAAGTGGAGATGATTCAGCAGTTATCTGTATGAATAAATTGGAGAAAGCTTTCCCAGATCTTGTAATTATAGAACCTAAGTCAGATCAGAAAGTTATAGAGAATAAGTTCTTCAGACTTATTGTTCCTCGTGCTTCAGTTGCTACTATTGAGGATGATGGTGGTACAATCAGGATTGCGGATTCAGTTATTGAATTTGCTGTTGCTGAACTTCCAATCAAGGTTGAAACAGAAGAGGATTATCTGAAGATTTACAAATTGATTCTTTCTGAGTACCTGCCAGATGATAAAGCAGAAGTAATCATAGCTAATTCTAGAATGATAGGTTCTGGTATGCGTGAAGAGAAGGATAATGTTCATTCATTTAGTATTCTTCTTATCAGTTCAAAGAACCAGTATCTGTTTAAGCTTTCATCTAAGGATCGTCGTCAGATGATTCAGTTTAAGGAAGAAGTTATTCAGATAGCTAAGTCGCTTGTAGAGACTGGTGAGATTTACATTTCAGAAGATGGTTCAAGAAGAAATATCGGTCTTGCTGCTATGCTTCATGCTACTGAGGGTGGATTCCTTTCAATTGGTAAGTCTAGTGATGATTCAGGAAAATCAGAAAAATCAGATAATTCAGAAGATAATAAAGAAACTAAAAAGTAATAAATAAATAAAATTAAATATTTATCTCGGGGCAGGGTTTGATTCCCGACCGGCGGTATAGCCCGCGAGCTTTATGTGTTAAGTCACAAAAGGCAGATCTTGTTCGATTCAAGAGCCGACAGTATAGTCTGGATGAGAGAGATTGTTAAAAGAATTTTTAAAATAGTAAAAGTTTGTTTTGACATTACAAATGATTTCATGGCGCCCTGTGTTATATGGGGCGTCATTATTATTTATGGATAATGCATTAATATTTTTAGTTATGAATCGGCTAAAATATGCCGATGAATAATACAATTAATATATTATAAAAATATGTCGTTATATAAGAAAATTAGGAGATGACATCATGAGTTACAACAAAATATATATGGAACGAGCTATTGAACTGGCCAAGAGAGGCGTAGGAGCTGTTAATCCAAATCCTCTTGTGGGTGCAGTTATCGTAAAGGACGACTGTATCATGGGCGAAGGCTACCATGCTAAGTATGGTGAGCTTCATGCAGAAAGACAGGCACTGGCTGATGCCATAAAAAGAGGAAATAATGTTTATGGAGCAGAAATGTATGTGACACTTGAGCCATGTTCCCATACAGGAAAACAGCCTCCATGTATAGAAGCTATAATAGATGCTGGAATTAAGAGGGTATATGTAGGTTCCAATGATCCTAATCCAAAGGTTGCCGGAAATGGTATCTGGGGACTTAGGACAGCCGGTGTAGAAGTAGTTACTGGTTGCATGAAGGAAGAATGTGATGAACTGAATTATGTATTCTTTCACTATATAACAAATAATATACCTTATGTTATATATAAATATGCCATGACAATGGATGGAAAGATTTGTACAGAAAACGGTGAAAGTCATTGGATTTCCAATGAAACCTGCAGAAAAATAGTTCAGTCATACCGTAATGAATTTAGTGCTATAATGGTTGGAATTGGTACTGTTCTCGCGGATGATCCAAGTTTGTTATGCCATCTAAATGATAAAATGGTTAAATCATACGAAAAATCAGATGTGAGTTTAGAAAATAATCCTGATGAGAAATTAGAAAATATGGCAGATGATTCTGTGGTAGGTGATATTAAGCAGCTATATAGAAATCCGATAAGAATAATACTTGATTCTGAGCTTAGAATTCCAATGGATTCACAGATTGTAAAAACAGCTGATAAGGCTAGAACCTACGTAGCATCATTAGCTGAAAATGAGAAAAAAAATCGACAGAAGATTAGAGAACTAAAGGACCTAGGAATAGGCACATTACTTATTCCTGCTGATGAAACTGGAAAGATTGGTCTGAATAAGCTGATGGTTCAGCTTGGTAAAATGAATATTGATGGAATACTTCTTGAGGGTGGTGGAACTCTTGCTTGGAGCATGATAGAAAAAGGCTATGTGGATGAGGTGAGAGCATTTATTGCACCTAAGATATTTGGTGGAATAAGGGCCAAGACTCCGGTGGCAGGAGAAGGAATAAAATCTATTGATATGGCCAGATATTTTGAACTTACAGAGTTAGAAAACATTGATGGAGATATTTTTGCTAAGTATAAAAAGATATAAACTCTAAATTCTAAAATATCTCTACATAATTCTAAATATTAATTCAAAAATACTAATTCAAAATAAAAAAGAATTATACAAAAATATATAAATAGGAAAAGCTATGTTTACAGGAATTATTGAAGATGTTGGTACTGTTAAGAGCATAAGCCATGGAGCATCCTCTGCCATACTTACAATCATTTCTTCTAAGATAATGAGTGATGTAAAGATTGGTGACAGTATTGCCGTAAATGGGGTATGCCTTACTGCCAGAACAATTAAAGGAAATGAGTTTACTGCTGATGTTATGGCTGAGACTCTGCGTCGTTCCTCCCTTGGGTCACTTAAAGCAGGCAGCAAGGTGAATCTTGAGAGAGCTATGCTGGCTGGAGGAAGATTTGGAGGTCATATTGTATCAGGGCATATAGATGGAACTGGAGTCATAAAGAGCTTCAAGGAAGAGGATAACGCAGTCTGGGTAGAAATAGGCGCTGATAAAAAGATACTAAGATTTATCATTGAGAAAGGCTCAATAGCAATAGATGGAATCAGCCTTACTGTTGCATTTGTAGATGACTCGGTATTTAAGGTTTCTATCATACCTCATACTGCATCAGAAACAACGCTGCTTACTAAGAAACCGGGAGATATAGTAAATCTGGAAAATGATATTATTGGTAAGTATGTTGAGAAGCTGCTTACACATTCTGATGTAGAAGATGTGCAGGATGATTCTTCTGCCGGTGCAGGACTTACTATGGAAACTTTGATAGGCAGTGGATTTCTTTGATTAATAAAAAATTATCTAAAGAGAAGAATATCTAATACATAACAATACATAACTATGAAAGGAACACCCCATGGAAAAAAGTGTAGAGTTTGACTCATTTAATTCTATAGAAGAAATTCTTGAGGATATAAAACAGGGCAAACCTGTTGTAATCCTTGATGATGATAAAAGAGAAAATGAGGGCGATATTATCTTTGCAGCAGAGCATGCAACTACAGAGAATGTAAATTTTATGGCAAAATACGCTAGAGGACTTATATGTATGCCGATGGATGAGAAGTACAGCGATAAATATAACCTTCCTCAGATGTGTCTGGTTAATACGGATAATCATGCAACTGCATTTTCTGTTTCTATTGATCATGTTGATACAACAACAGGAATATCTGCAGTGGAAAGAGGATATACGGCTAGAAAATTTGCTGACGATAGTTCTACAAAAGATGATTTTAGAAAGCCGGGACATATGTTTCCTCTTCAGGCAAAAAAAGGTGGAGTTATAGAAAGACCTGGACATACTGAAGCAACAGTAGATCTTTGCAGACTTGCTGGTTGTAAGCCTGTTGGATTATGCTGCGAGATTATGAATGATGATGGTACCATGGCTAGGCTCGATGATCTTGTTAAGTTTGCAGCAGAGCATCAGCTTAAGATTTCAACTATTGAAAAG